>NZ_JBMFIW010000029.1:0-16460 GCF_049974385.1 Caldisphaera sp.
ATTAAGCACCATAATTAAATTCACATACAAAGTATATAAACTTCACGGTTTATCGGAAACTGTTGACGACGGCTTCAGTTGCTTTTTGATGATTTAATTGATAGCATATAAGTATATTTAAATTCTCAGTATAACCTAAGATTTTGGTGAGAAAAACATGGCAATGGCTGCACCTCCATCGGCATATGATAGAGCTATAACTATATTTTCACCTGATGGTGAGTTATATCAAGTTAGGTACGCATTCGAGGCAGTTAAAAAAGGTTGGACAAGTTTAGGCATTATGACTAGTCAAGGAGTAGTTTTAGCTGCAGAGAAAAGGAAAATGCTTCCATTACTTGATCTGGAAGGAGTAGAAAAGATTTATAAAGTCGATGATCATATAGGAGTGACATTCGCAGGTATGGGTAGCGATGGTAGAGTTTTAATTGATTATGCAAGACAAGTATCTATAAGGCATAGGTTAACTTATGGCGAAGCGCCTTCGGTTGAATACATAACAAAATCAGTTGCGGATATAAAACAGGCTTATACTCAACATGGTGGATTCAGACCTTTTGGCGTAGCTTTAATATTTGGCGGAGTTAATAGTGACAATGTACCAAAGCTTTTTAGAACAGAACCTGGTGGTCAGTACTTTAGCTATTATGCGGTTGCAATAGGTTTAGGAGGAGATGTTGCAAACAGTTATATGGAAAAACAATATAATAAAGATATGAGTTTAAGTGATGCTATAGAGCTTGCTGTAAAATCCCTATTTAAGAGTAGAGCTGCCACAAGTGATGAAAAGAAAGAAGAATTAATAAATAACTTTGGGCAATATGTAGAGATAGCGTATGTAGATACAAAGCAAAAGGTATTTACTAGAGTAAGCGAAAAAGAGATAAATGATATAGCTATTGATAATAAGGGAGAATTATTGAGTTAGATATTTTTAAAAGATAGAGATAAAATTTTGTATATCTATTTTTAAATATAATAAATGTGCGGTGGTGAGTTTGACAAAAAAACAAGAATTTATAACAGCATGGATAGAAATAAAGGGCCAAAAATTTGAAATTCCTGTAAAACCGGATTTAGCATTTAAATTTAGAGAAGGAGAAAAGGTTAGTATATCAGAGGTACTGTGGGCTGATACTATTTTTAAGGATATTAAAAAAGGATTAAAAGCAAGTCCTGATTCATTAAAGAAAGCTTTTGGAACAGATGATATAATTAAAATAGCAGAAAAAATTTTGAAAGAAGGTCAAATTCAACTAACTGAGGAAGAACGAAAAAAGATGATAGAAGCAAAGCGAAAGCAGATAATTAATTATATAGTAAAAAATACTATAGATCCTAAGGCAGGCAAACCAATTCCTGAACAAAGAATCGAAAATGCTTTAGATCAAATCAGGTTAAACATCGATCCTTTTAAGGGAGCTGAAGCTCAGGCATTGGAAGCCGTTAAGAAACTATCTCTTCTAATGCCAATTAAAATAGCTAAGGCATTATTAGAGATTTCTATACCTCCAGAATATTCATCAAGAGCTTATAAGGAGATTCAGAGATTAGGAGAAGTGAAGAAGACTAATTGGGGATCTGATGGTAGTTTAAAAGTAGAACTTGAAATACCAGCAGGTGCCCAAATAGAAGTAATAGATAAGGTTCAAACGCTTGCAAAAGGGCAAGCAAATATATCAGTTAAGGTGGTATAAGCATGAGTACAACAAGAAGAGTATTAGTTCCGGGAGAAAAAATAGAAGGGGTAAATATATCAGATTTTTATGTATATGATTATAAAAACGAAAAGAGAGTTTCTATAATAGGAGTTATAGATTTAAAACAAGAAGGCCAAATATCATATTCACCTTTAAATGGAGTTTACTTACCTAAAGAGGGAGATATAATTATTGGATTAGTTACATCTCATGGAGTAGCTAACTGGTTTTTAGATATAAATTCACCTTATCAAGCTATATTAAGTGTTCAAGACTTCTTTGGATCTAAACAAAGCAACCAATTGCCAGAAGATCCTTTTAAATATCTCCAGATAGGTGAGTACGTCAAAGCAAAGATAGCAGCATTTGATAGGATTAGAAATCCTTTGTTAACAGTTCAGGATAAAGGGTTAGGAAAAATTGTTGAGGGAATAGTTGTGTCTGTGCATCCTACTAGAATTCCAAGAATAATTGGTAAAAAAGGATCCATGATAGAAATGTTAAAGAGTACAACCAGCTGTGAATTTTTTGTTGCTGTTAATGGTATGATTCATATAAAATGCCAAAACGAACAATTAGAAAATATTGCATCAAATGCAGTTAAAATGATAGAACTACAATCACATATAACTGGACTAACAGAAAAAGTTAAGAAATTCATAGAGGAAGAAAGGAAAGTAAGAGGTGTATGAAATATGACAAGACCACAAAGGTTTATAGATGATGAAGGAAAAAGATTAGATGGCAGAAAACCAGATGAAATAAGACCGGTAAAAATGCAAGTAGGAGTTTTATCAAATGCTGACGGTTCAGCTTTGGTTGAATATGGATTAACAAAAGTTTTAGCAGCTGTTTATGGTCCAAAAGAGTCTCAAAAATCTATATCATTACCAGATAGAGCTTCTTTAAGGGTTAGGTATCATATGGCTCCATTTTCAACTGAAGAGAGAAAAAACCCTGCTCCAAGTAGAAGAGAAGTAGAACTTTCAAAAGTATTAAGAGAATCTCTTGAACCTATTGTTATTACAGATTATTTCCCAAGGACTTCAATAGATATTTTTATAGAAGTCCTTCAATCAGATGGAGGGACTAGAACAGTTGGTGCAACTGCAGCATCTTTAGCTTTAGCTGATGCAGGAATTCCTATGAAAGCTCTAGTTGCTGGTGTAGCCATAGGTAAGGTAGATAATGTATTAATAGTCGATTTAAATGAAGTTGAAGATATGTATGGTGATGCGGATATGCCAATTGTAGCAGCACCGGATTTAGGTCAAATAACTTTGTATCAATTAAATGGAGTTTTAAGTAAAGAAGAATTTCATAATGCCATAGATATGGCTATGAAGGTAATTAACAAGCTTGTTGATATTGAGAAAGAGACTTTAAGAAATTCATATAAGGAGGCTGGTGAAGAATGAGTACGACGCCCTTTAGAGTTCAAATAATTCCCAAAATAAAAAAAGAATCCTATCTTAATTTATATAGGAAAGGTCAAAGGGCTGATGAAAGGGATTTCTACTCTCCTAGGAAGATATCAATTCAAACAAATGTGCTGGAAAAAGCTAATGGATCATCACTAGTTAAATTAGGTAACACTCAAGTAATGGCTGGAATAAAAATAGAACCTGGAGAACCATTTTTCGATACCCCAGACCAAGGAGTATTACAAGTTCATGCAGAATTAGTTCCCTTAGCTTCACCTCAATTTGAGCCAGGACCTCCAGATGAAAATTCTATAGAATTGGCTAGAGTAATCGATAGAAGTCTAAGAGATCCAAAAGCAGTCGATTTGAATTCTCTCGTTATAAGACCAGGAGATAAAGTTTGGATGATATGGCTTGATCTATATATTTTGGACTATGACGGAAATCTTTTCGATGCCAGTATGCTGGCAGCAATGGCTGCTCTTTTAACGGCTAAAATGCCTGAATACGAAGAGCTCGAAACAGGAGAAATTAAAATAAGTAAAAATATTTCAAATAATCCGATAAAAATAAATAAAAAAGTTGTTACAGTTACGACAGCTAAAGTAGAAAATTATATATTGGTTGATCCAAATTTGGATGAAGAAATAATATCAGATACAAAATCTGTAATAGCTTTTGATGAGCAAGGCAATATAGTTGGGGCTCAGAAAACCGGTATGGGTTCTTTATCACAAGAAGAAATTGATAATATAATAAACGTGTCCAGCTCAGCTGCTCAAGTATATTTTAAATTGCTAAACGATGCACTAAAAAGTGAAGTAAAAGAAGAAAAGGGTGATAAGTAATGGTTTACAGTCACACAAAAATAGTAGGTCCATCTGGTAAGTATGGTCCTAGATATGGTTCTACTTTGAGGAAAAGAGTAAAGGCAGTAATGGAAAAAATGTATCAAGATCATCAATGCCCTTTCTGTGGAAGCATAGGCACTGTTAAAAAAGAATCCGTAGGAATATGGGTATGTAAAAAATGTGGTCATAAGTTTGCAGGCGGATCATATACTCCAAGATCAGAACTATCAATATATTTACCCAGATACTATAAATCCATGTAACTCGTGATGTATTTTGCTTGATATTCCTTCAAGGATTAGAGATATTTTTAATAGAAAATCTATTATAAGACCTATTTTAATAACAAGTAGTAGAGATCCTAGCCAAAGAACAAGAACTTTTATAAATGAGTTATCAAGTGTTTTACCTGATAGTATAAAAATTACAAGAGGAAAACTTTCTTTAGAAGATTTAAACTATATAATTTTAAAATATAACATGGAGAAATTAATCATAATAGGAGAATTTAAAGGAAATCCTGGAAGAATCGAAATATATAATCCGATCAAGAATTATGATAAACCAGAAAAATCATATGAATTTATTATTAATAGTGTAGCTTTAAGGAAGGAATTAGGTATAAATGATAAAATAAGGCTAAAGAATATTTTTGTTAAGCAATTAAGTGGATATAATGAAAAAGAGTTAAAATATGTTAAGCTGTTTGCAGAAATATTTAAGATCCCATTCAGTAATGATAATTTAAAAAATAACGAAGCTTATTTTCTTATTAAATCTGATTTACCAGTTTTAGATGTTTTGGTTTTTAATAATGAAGGAAAAAACATTGGTCCAAATTTTAGGCTAAAGATTAAAGGAGATGTTATATAATGAAAGAAATTATATTTAAAATATGTTTAGGCAATTTAACTGATGCTCTATATAAGTCCTTGATTGCAGAGGTTAATCAGGAAGCTCCGAAAAAAGGACGAGTTAATATAGAATACAATAATGGTTGTTTATATTTAACAATTCTTAGTGATACTTTATCGGGTTTACGTGCCTTATCAAATTCTTATATGAATCTTATTTATGCTATGATAACATCCATATGAGCTACTGTTTGTCCTTACACTTTCATTTAACTCATTTTTATTAATGATAGAGCGTAGGGATTTAGCCCTTGACCGCCTGCCGTTAAGCTTAACAGTATGTGTGTCATATATCTCCTTCGAGCCCAACGGCACAGGGCTTACATCTTTGCAATTCTTTCACCTTTTTGGACATAGTCCACATCGGTGCGGGGATTATCCTTTATCAGTAAAAACAGATGAAAGCCTACAGTATATTGTTTATTTCGCATGATAAATTCAACTAGTAACGCACTTAAAGCTAGAAAGCTTGCATATTATAAAATGGAATATTACAATTAGCATAGCATCACTTAAAAATTGAAAAATTTCAGAATAAATTAAATAATTAAAAATATAACACAAGGAAGTTATCTATTACCGTTATAGATGGCGAGGTTTTATACCACTTAAATCCATATGCTTATAGATTAGTAAGTTTGAAGTTAGGGAATTTTATACATTTAGTTAAAGTGTTTTTAATACATAACATCTATTGTATTGAGCCACCACTCTATTTCATCATTAGACATTTTTTTATGATAATTTATACCTTCTATTTCAGCCTCTATAACTTCTATTTCATCATTTTTATTCTTTCTTAGTATTATATGCATACTCCTATTAAAGTCTGATGTATCATCAGATTCAGAGGCTTCTTGAAGAGAAGGTGTATTGAAATAAATCTCTATTATATCATTTTCCTCTTTGTATAAATAAGCTGGATTATTCTCTAAAAATTTCATAAGCTTTTGGTATTTTATCAATTGTTTTCACCATAATTATATAGATAATTAAGGTTAATATTTATAAATATAGTTTAATGAATGATAAAAATAAATATTCTCGTTTTTTAACTCTATTATAAAATCATTTCATGATGCGACATGAATCCAAAAAGGCTGATAGATTTACTAAAGGGTATTAGACCATGGAGCTTGCCTATGACCTTATTTGATTATGTGTCAGTTATACTAGTTGCATCTATAATTATTCATAAAATTAATCTTGGGCTAACAATTATTGGTCTTATTGGTTCCATATTTTTACATGTAGCATCAAATATTTTTAATGATTATTTTGATTTTAAAAAAGGTATTGATAATGAAAAAGGTATAGTTAGAAAATATCATTTAATTATACATAAAATACTAAGTCCTGATTCAACTTTGATATTAGGATATGTGATGTCCGCTATAGCAATTTCTCTTGGTTTAATGTTGACGTTTGAAGGAAGACCCTTATCAATAGTCTTGGGTTTAATAGGCTTTATTTTAGCTTATGGATATTCAGGATTTCCTCTATATTTGAAGTATAATGCCTTAGGAGAATTCACAGCTTATTTAGCTTGGGGTGTAGTTGTTCCACTAGGAGCTTACTATTTAGCAACTGGCCAGATTAGCCCTATATCTTTAATAGTTGGCCTTCCTCCTTCAGTTTATCTATTCACTGTAATGAACGTTAATAACATAAGAGATATAGAATATGATAAAAATGCAGGAGCAAAAACAATTGCTATACTATTGGGGAAGAATAAGGCAAAAATATTATTTTTGATAGAGTTATTTATGCCTTACCTTTTCATATACTTAGGGATTTTTATATTTAGAGTTTTACCTATAACAGCTATATTCACTAACGTAACGCTAATATACAATTATTTCATAATAAAGGATGTGATTAGAGATAAATTGACTACGTTAGACGTTACTACGGCAATGCAAGCGTTATTCTTTGGAATTTTTTATTCTGCAAGCATTGGCATATTTAAGATAATTTAATAAAATAAATATATTTAAATTAAGAAAATTGAAGGTAGCTAACTTTAAAAATTCTTCTTCTAACCTATAGTATAGAGCTTAGAATAAGGTAAATGATGAGGTAGAAGATCATGTCTAAATCTATGTACTATTACTTAGCAAATGCATGGAAAAAGCCCTATGAAAAAGAGCATGCCGCATTAATGCGTCAAAGATTGATCGCATGGAGAAACGAGCCTACAATAACTAAACTTGAAAGGCCTACTAGACTGAACAGAGCGAGAGCTTTGGGCTACAAAGCCAAACAGGGAATAATAGTTGTTAGAGTTAAGGTAAGAAAGGGTGGAATGAGAAAACAAAGACCTATATCTGGAAGAAGACCTAAAAGAATGGGAGTGAATGCTATAACTGTTGGTAAAAGTCTTAGATTAATAGCCGAAGAAAGGGCTCAAAATAGGTATCCCGATTTAGTAGTGTTAGGAAGTTACTATGTTGGTGAGGATGGTATTCATAAATGGTATGAAGTAATTTTAGTTGATCCAAACAACCCTTCAATAACAAATGACAAGGATTATTCTTGGCTTTTAAATAGTGCAAGCAAATACGGTAGGCCAAATCGCGGACTAACATATGCAGGTAAAAAAGCTCGTGGAATTGCAAAGGGAAGAGGACTGAAAAATACTCACAACCATAAATGGAAGAAAAAAGAAAAGGAAAGGAAATTGAGAAAAGGCCATGAAGCAAATAGACACGTTAGGTATTTTAATACAAGTAAGTAATAAAACTTTTTTTGGTGCAAATATTGATTAAATCTGTAGAAATAAGAGTTTTTGTGCATGCAACAGAGGATAAGGAAAAAATTATGGCAGCCTTAAAAAATATTATTAAAAGTGATTTTAATATTATAGAAGAACATTATGAAGGCTATTATGGGAATTCGATTATAGTAATTAGTTGTATAATAGAAAATGAAAAAGCAGAAGAGATTCTTAATACTATATTAGACAATTTGCCGAGACCTGATAAAGACAATATTTTAAAAACTTTTTATGATAGAATAGGAAAAGGCAATACTTTTCATATAAGGCTTAATAAGCAAAAAGCTTATCTTGGAGAATATACGATTAGCGATGCAGATGACGTAATTAAATTAGTTTTTAAGTTTGATAGTAAATCTAGCTTAGAAAAATTAAAAGAATTAATAGCTAATAAATACAGTAACGTGAGATAATGAATTACCTAGATCTTTCTGTAAATCCAAAAAGTTATGATGAATGGGTTAAAATGGCAGAAAAATTAAATAGAATGGGTTTTAATTATGTTGGGCTAGAATCAAAATTTATTGATGAGAAAATAATTAAAATAGCTGAAAAATATGCAATTAATATAATTAAGAGAAATACTTTTAAAATAAATAACAAAGAAGAACTAAACGAAATATTAAAGCATACTAAAAAAGATGCCATATTAGTAGCAGAGCCCAAAAATAATCATATTTTAAATTCATTGAATTTAATTCAAGAAGTAAATTCTATAAGGATAAACGTTGAAAATAATATCAGGATCAATAAAAGTCTTAAAAATTTATTTAATATTGCTAAAAAGGGAACTATAGAAATAAGCATGAGACCTCTTTTATACAATAATAATTTGTTTTATTTAAGAGAATTTATAAACTTAATTAGAAATTCCGTTAAATTAAAAATTAAATTTTATGTAGTTAGCGATGCAGCTTGTGAATATGAACTTTGGCATCCGGCTTACATAAAGAGTTTATTTGCGGTTTTAGGTATTGAAAAATCTTATTCTATAATGGCTTTAACAACTTATCCTTATAATGTATTTATTCAATCCAAATATCATTGACTTTCTTTATATGTCATTTTGTTTAAACATAAAATATTTAGAAATCTTTTAAAATTTCTTGTACTATACTAATTTGGTGAATTTTGTGGAAGAAAAAATAGGTCTTAATATAAAAGTTTTATTAGTCGAGTATACGAAAGATTCCCCAAAAATTATAGCTACTGCATCAAAGATGAGCACATCCAAAAAAACCGTTAGGGGGCTTCTAGAAATAAAACAAGATGAAATCGATATTTGGATAAAAGAAACTTTTAAGAGAAATCATTTTAGCCCATGGGAACACAGCTCTTACACGTTTATGATTGAAGGCTGTTCTAGAGTATGTTCTCATCAACTTGTGAGACATAGGATAGCAAGCTTTACCCAACAAAGTATGAGGTATACCGAAGCTTCTCTTAGAGATATGGCGTTGTTGTTAGGCTCTAAAATTAAAATGAATTGTCCTGAAAAGCCAAAAAAAGGTGACAGAGAAGCTTACAGATGCTATAGTGAAGCTTTAAAAAATTCTATATCGCTGTTAAATCCTAAAGAATTGATTGAGGCAGCGAACATAGCATATGTATTTCCTCCAATGATGAGGAAGGAAAGAGCTGAAATCTATGCGAAATCCTTGATAGAAGCGACTGCAAATTATTATAATCTTCTCTCAACAGGGCTGTCTAAGGAAGATTCAAGATTTATAATACCCATGTCTGTTAGAACTAAAATTACAGTAACCATGAACGCTAGAGAACTAATTCAAACTTTCTTTCCTTTAAGAATGTGCACCAGAGCTCAATGGGAAATTAGAAAAGTAGCATGGCTTCTATGGAGTGAATTAATTAAAGTTCATCCAGAGCTATTTAAATATGCAGGGCCAAGTTGCGTACATCTTGAAAATATAAATAGGGATGAACCAGAAACTTTACAGAATTTTGTAGAAGGCAATAGTAGTTTTACCATAAATAGATGTCCTGAATTGGTTAAAAATAACGGAATAAGGGCATGCCTTTTAACAGCTTATAACACTTTAAATTTATAATTTTTAAATAAAAATAGGTAAAAATTATAAAAAATTTTAAAAGATATAATGCTAATATTATTAATTAGCCGGGTCGTCTAGCGGCCAAGGATTCGGGGCTCTGGACTTAAATTAGGGAGAACCCCCGAGACCGGGGTTCGAATCCCCGCCCGGCTATAATTAAATTTTAAATTGATTTCAATGTTTAATAATTGGTTCAATAATTTTATATAATTCTGGATCAGAGCTTCTAATTTTATCGGCACTCCATGGCTTCCATTTTCCATTCTTTACTTTCCCGATGACATTGATTATCCATGATTTATAAATTTGCGAGCAATTATTATAATTTTTACAACTGTTATTTATAAACTCACTAATTTGACTCATAGCCTCTTCATCATTCATTTTTTTGATATTTATAAGATATCTTGCTATTACATATAATATCAATCTAGTCCTGCCATCAGGGACTCCATTCTTTATTATTTTTTCAATCCAATTGAATTTTTCTATTAAGTTTTCCTTATATATTGCTATTGCACAATCGGATGGATTTGGACAATATTTTTTTATTAATTCTTCGATTGATTTGTTGCAGTCAATGTCAGATTTCTGGCAATTATTAATAATCTTTTCAAATTCCATTCGCAGGCACCAGAATCATTTATTATATAAAGAGATAATATTTTCATAGATTGTTTTTTGGGTTAATTTTTTAATTATTAAATAATTTTTTGGTTTAGAATAAACTTTTTATAGCAGCAATTAAAATCTTTAACTTATGTTATATATTATTGCACTGACCTCCTTTACGTCCTGAAGGATGAGGGTTCCCCCAAAGCGATTCATAGATTTGTGGTTTACTATCTTCATCTTTATCACTTAATAGCTAGTAGCCTTTAACCACCCCGCTCCATTCGTTTAACAGTAGACTACTGGTGAATCTTCAGCCATTATCCCTCTCTCACTACAGAGAGCTCTCTATCAGTGGATCCTAGGGACTCAGGGATATGTATCTGTGTGGGTGGGGACACTACACACATGGTATGCCCATTATGGGCTTCCCCACACACCTTATTGTTTTCGCAATACCTTAACACATTTCAGAATTTAAAACTTTACCCCGCCTTAGAAGGGGCGAGGTTTGTCATATATCTGCAAATAAATCTCTTGAAACTTTAGGGAAACTTTAGGAAATTCTTGACATTTAGGATTGTAAATGATTGGTATTTATGTTCCAAAGACCATCTGAACCCTTGCTATTTCAGGGCCTGTCGTATCTTCTCCAACTACAGCCCCTTTTGTATTAACTACTAAACCAGTTCTTATAAATGATACTCCAAAGTTAACTGTCCCCGTTTTAAATGGAACTTTAAATATATCTTCTAAAAACTTTATTTCTTCATCTGAAACGTCAGGATGAACCAAACCACCTACATTAGTAACTGCTATAATAGCTCCAACTGTAGGAATTCCTACTACACTTCTTTTAAATACTTCTACACCTAAGTTATCTTGTATTTGTTTAATTATATCATCTTCAAAATAAGGATAAACTAAGGCAGCTCTGTCATTAGCCACAATAAGATTTCCTATAGCATTGTTTCTACTTGATAAAACTGCTACATTTAAGTCTTTAGCTGATTTCTTTATTAAATCAATTTCGTTATCACTCGCGATTCTCGATAAAATTAATCCATTGTTATTGCCAGACATCAAAACTCCGATTAATCTAGTATTAGCTATAGACACTTCTGTTATATCCGTTTGCAATATTTGACTAATTTCATCTATATCTTTCTTCTGTAATCCTTGGGGAATAAATGTTATTTTATCATTTCCATATACATAAACTCCTATATTACTGTTGCCAAAAATAGACATCTTAGCGATTTCAAAAGGCAAAAAACTTCACCTATTATTTTATTGTTTATTTTTTATTTCGTATTTTCCTGTTCTTACTTTTTCTCCAGCAAGCCTAACTAATACTTTTTTAACGGCTTCTCCTTCTTCTGGTTTAAATTCTTTCATTTCTGCTATTATTTTCACTTTTCTTGGTGGTTTTTCTATGCTACGTTCCCATATGAATGAGTTTACATCATCCATAATAACTACGTCTTCAGGATTAACTTTTACATGCTTTGATACAAATTTTCTAATATAATCAATAGCTCTTTTAGCCCTATTACTCCTTCTTCCAAAGTAGATCTTTTTTAAAGGTATAACATAAACAAATGCGTCTCCTACTTCCATAAAATATCCCCTCACACTTTCAATTTAGATGTTCTCCAATTTCTCCTTCTTGGATTACTTGTATATTTCCTTAATGTTTTTACCACAACCCAAACTGGAACAGACTCATTACTTTTATTGGCTTTAGCGAGCCTTAACTTTCTTGCTAAATGCTTATTTCTTGCCATAGCCTAGCACCTTATTTCCACTTAAACTTAAACTCATACTCCTTTCTAGATCTGTTATCTAGTTCTATTAATATATTTTTCACTACATCTTCAGTAACAGGAGTATTCAATCTTCCCATTTGAACTAATCTTATTATTGTTTCTTCTGCAATTTTAGCCAAATCGGGCTTAACTAATTTCAAATTATTTAATCTATCTAATGCGTTTGGCTCCATAATAGCTCTTAGAATTGCTAGCTTTTGGGCTTCTTGTTCTTCTTCCATCCTTTTTCTTCTTTGTTCTTCTTCCATCCTTTTTCTAAGTTCTAAAAGCCTTCTTTGTTTTATGGCTTCTAGTTCATCATCATCGCTGTAATCGCTAAAGTCATCGCTCAAATTTCTCACCACTAGTTTTAGTAATAAATTAGCCCTAATAAACAATTTTTTATTTAATTAAATTTTATGGAATTCTTTACAATTTTTTTAGATAATAATAGACGCTTCACTTCTTATAAAAAAATTCAATGAGTAAATAAGTTTTAATATATTTATAATTTAAATATATATTAAGGGCGAATCAAAAATTGGTCCGAGCATTTATTGCGGTAGATGCGAATGATACTAATATTATAGGAAAGATAGAAAATATTATAGATTATTTAAAGAGCTTTAATATTAAAATGAAATTTGTTGAAACTGATAATTTACATATTACATTAAGGTTTCTAGGAGAGATAAGCGAATCTGATGTAGAGATTATTAAAGAAAATATAATAAATAAATTAAAATGTAATTCTTTTAATATAGATTTAAAGGGTGTTGGAGCATTTCCTAGCCCAGAAAATCCAAGAGTGATATGGGTAGGTATAGTAAATGGATTTGAAATGCTTAAAAGCATAAAAAAAGAGATAGATGAGATGCTCATTAAAAATGGATTTAAAATAAATTATGAGGAATTCATACCACATTTAACTATTGCAAGAATAAAGTTTGGGAAATCGAATTCTTTATCAAAGTTTTTAAATGAATATAAAGATATTGATATTGGATCTATTAATATTAATTCTATAAAGCTTAAGAAAAGTACCTTAACAAAAAATGGTCCAATTTATAACAATTTGGCTGAGGCGCTTTGTAAATGAATTGTAATAGAACAGAACTGGAAAAGCATGTACTAGATAAAATTAAACCAAGTAATTTTCAAGTTAACGTTTTAGAAAAATTTTCAAACTTGATTAAGCATAAACTCTATAATTGTATAGAAAGGAAAGGCCTAGAAATTGAAATTGAAGAAGTCGGCAGTTTTGCCAAAAATACATTATTAAATGATAAGTGGGAATTAGACATATTTGTTTTATTAAAAAATAAAGATGATAATTGGATCAATAATAATGGTAAGGATCTTTTATTGTCATGTTTGGGAGATTTTCCTACTATAATAAAATATAGCCAACACCCGTATGTAACTGTTTCATATATGGGGCTAGAAGCTGATGTTGTTCCTACAGTCTATGTAGAAAAACCAAGAAAAAAAGGAATGGGAGTCGAAAGGACTCCTTTTCACACAAATTATATAAATTCCAAACTTAATCAATGTCAAAAAGATGATGTAAAATTATTAAAATCTTTTCTAAAAGGTCTATCCATATATGGAGCTGAGAGCCATATAGAAGGATTTTCTGGATATCTTTCAGAATTACTAATAGCATACTATGGATCTTTTTATAACACATTAATAAATGCATCAAAATGGAAGGATATTGTTTATATAGACATAGAAAATAATGGAGATAAAGATTATTTACTTAAAAAATACCCTAAGTCTAGGTTAATAGTTGTAGATCCCATCGATCCTTATAGAAATGTTGCAGCTGCAGTTAGTACGAAAAGTTTATCGACATTTATATTAGCATCAAAGCTTTATCTGAATAATCCTAATGCAGCATTTTTCCATAAATTCACATATAATATTAAATCGAAAATAAATGCGCCCTTATTACTAATATTACTTCATGGAGAATATTTCAATTATCCTCCCACAGATGTTTGGGGTAAATTAAAAAAGATTTCAGAAAACTTAGAAAATTTTATAGAAAATTTTGGAATTAAAGTGCTTAGGGGATCTTATTATACAGATGAGTCAAAGCTAGGTGCTATAGGTTTTTTAATAGATAATATTATTATACCCAAGGTAGATATTCTAGAAGGGCCATCAGTCTATGATGATATCAACGGCATAAAATCTTTTATAAAAAAAAGAATTAGTGAAGGAGGTTTATCGTTTATTAAGTATAATAAATTATATGGAGGCAGGGATAAGAAAGTCAAAGATCTTCATGATTATATAAGAAATGCAATATTTGAATCAGGATTAAAATATACTGAAAAAATAGAAGTAGAGGTTTTCGAGAATTATGAAAAATTGAGAGTCAATGGTGATATCAAAGAATGGGTGAAGAATTCTCTTTATTCAATTCCTGCATGGATGGCAAATATATAGAAGATGAAATTTCAGTAAACCTGTTTTGTTACCCATATCATCAAAAATGTGATATATATTATAGATTAAATCAAGCAAAACTTTTAGGGATAGAAAAGATTTGCAATTACGGAGATTATGTTATTTATGGTAATAAATATAATAATTTTCGCATATTAGGAAAAGGTCATTCGAGTTTAGTTTTTTTAGGATATATTAGGAAATTAGGAATTAAAGCAATTAAAGTTCGGAGGGTTGATAGTAAAAGAACAAGCCTTATAAATGAAGGAAAAATCATAGAGAAAATGTCTGCATACGGTATAACTCCTAAGGTATATGAATATTCAAATGATTTTTTGGTTATGGATTATATAGGCAAGGTTAGTCTGGGACACTTAATACTAAGAGAAAACAAATCTAACCTTACAAATTATATAATAGAAGGTCTTAGATCTACAAAAATTATGGATTATACAGGTATATTACATAATGAAATAAACAGACCATGGAAAAATATTTATTTCCCTAGCTATCCAAGAGCCTTTCCAGCTCTTATAATAGACCTAGAATCTTTTTCAACGGGATGCGGTAATATAAATAAATATATTGGAGGTATAATTGGCAAATTTAATCTTATCAAGCATTCAGACAATATGAAAAAATTGCTCTATCAATATAAGACAAAAAATTGCGATCAATCAGTTTTTGATCGTATAAAGGAAGAATTAATAAGAATCATCAACTCCAGCTTTATTTGATGTGTTTACATTAGATTTTCCGCTTATACCTTCTGAAACATTCTTTGTATTTTCAACCAGCGCATAACCATTATCAGAATATAGCCTGTTAAACATAGATATTGTGAAAAATTTAATGCTTTTAGGTTTCATGTTTAGAGGTTCACCACATACTGGACAAGTATGTCCATCAAAACCACTTAAAGCTTTTTTTGGTATTGGTGGGCCATTAAATTTATTTTTATCTTTTTTATCACCTATAGCATACCTATATAGGATCGTTCCACATTTTTTGCATACAATTAATATTTTTCCTTCACTTGAAACTTGGTTCAATTTAGATCACCAATAATATTGTAATCCTCAGTATTACTAGTTTTTCCAAATATATTAATAAGTAACCTCTTTACTCAATTTTAGATGTTGTAATTTATTAGGTTACTAAAAAATAAAACATAATTGAAAGAATACAAAAATTTAATTAAAAAGTGTGAGCATTGCTGAATTGAAAATTTAGGTAAACGTAACACAGATTTAATAATTAAATAAAAAAATTTCATGGATTTGTTTTTAAATATAAATAAAACTAAAATAAAACTGATAACAAAAATTAAGTACTAATTATAAAAATTAGAAATATGCGTTAGAATTTTTAATCTCATAATGTGTATCTAGATAATGGAAGGGGCCGTCGTCTAGCTTGGTAGGATGCCAGCCTGGGGAGCATTTCCCTATCCACCAGAGATGCCTAGATCGCTGGTGGTCCGGGGTTCAAATCCCCGCGGCCCCATTAGGGTGAGAAAATGAGTTCCAATATAATAAGGGTAGGAAATAAGCAGATAGAGATAAATAATGAAGTGCTGTTGAAAATAAGGAAATATGCCAATACAGAAATGACTTTAGACGAACTGTCTAAGCAGCTCGGTCTAGATGGATGGGAAGAAGCCTACGAATTTGTTAAAAAAGTTCCGGCTTGGTTGCTTAGAAGTTACAGCAAAAGTTTAGTTAAGGGAAGTTAAAATTTAATCTAGTTGCATTAAAACAGAAGTTTAAGCTTAATAGAATTTTTATGAATTTATATTCAATTCTCAGACCTTGGGTTTCACCAAGGTTACGGTGCATAACTTCTT
>NZ_JBMFIW010000030.1:0-14537 GCF_049974385.1 Caldisphaera sp.
CATCGTAGTTTGGCATATTTTCTCTAGTAAGTCTCCTCCTTCCCCTCTCGCACCTTCTGTAATTAAGATACCTTGAGGCACTATCCCAGTCGGATGGAATTGTACAAATTCAGGGTCTTTAACAGGGACTCCTGCTCTAAATGCCATTGCGGTTCCATCGCCTGTTGCAGAGTGGGCATACGTTGTAAACGAGTAAAGCCTCCCAACACCGCCTGTTGCTATAATAGCAGCCTTACTCTTAAACAAATAGAGCTTCCCATCTTTCATATTTATTGCATATAATCCTTTATATATACCATTTTCAACAACAAAATTAGTTACAAACCATTCATCATATCTTTCCCACTTATCATATTGTAATAATTTATTGTATAAAGTCCTCATCTCATTATGGCCTACTTTGTCTGTAGACATTGTTGCCCTAGGATATGAATGGCCCCCAAAAGGTCTTTGTGCTATTCTTCCATCTTCTCTTCTGCTCCATGGCATACCCCAATGATCTAAAAGTAGTATTTCTTCAGGCATTAGTTTAACGAACATCCATACAGCATCTTGATCTGCTAGAAAATCACTACCTTTTATTGTATCCCATGCATGTAGTGCTAAACTATCTCCTTCTTCTGGATATAAAACAGCAGATGTTCCTCCTTCAGCAGAAACACTATGGCTTCTCATTAAATGGACTTTGCTTATGATACCTACATCAAGTTTATCTCCATATTTTCTTTTTATCTCAACAGCGGCTCTAAGACCTGCAAGGCCTGCACCCAAAACTATAATATCATGAGTTATAGTCTCCACAGTCAATTCGGTGTACGCCTCTTAATTCACAATTTAAACATTAATATCTGAATTTAAAAGGTCTATTATTATAGTTGTATAATACAGTATATTATGTTTTAATATAAATTAATATTACTGCTAATATAAATTAATGTAAACTTGGAATTAGAGAAATCATTTTCTCTTTGATATGTTTTCTACATATTGATTATGAGTAAGAAATTCTTCTTTATTAAAATTATTCATTTCTATAACTGCAATCCATCCATTATCATAGGGTTCTTTATTAATTAATTCCGGCTCATCTAGAAGCCTCTCATTAGTTTCTACAACTTTTCCATCTATTGGAGAGTATACTTCGGCAGTAGCTTTAACAGATTCCAATACTGCCAAAGTTCCATTTTTGCTTATGTTTGAATCTTTCTTCGGTAAGTCTATGCCAACAATATCTTTTAGTTGTTTTTGGGCAAAATCCGTAATTCCTATTCTTGCATTTTTACCTTCTACTTTGATCCATTCATCGCTGTTGGTATAAAGAACTGAATCATCAATTATAACATTCAAATTTCCTACCTTAACTTGATATCTACTCATAAATTTCACCCAATATTATTTGCAAATACAGAAATTTAAACTTTAAATTTGTTTATGTTAGATCATAATTTTTTATGGGTAAAGGTTATTAAACAGATATTTGAATATTTTATTAGGATCAAAATTGATGAAAAATGAATTTGAAGTTTTTAACAAGTACACTTATTTAAATTGGGCATCTGTAGGAGATCCTCCTTATAGATCTATAAAGGCAATGGAAGACTACTTAGAAAATTTGAAATCTAGACCAGATGAGCTAACCACATCTAACTATTATGGTAGCATAATTGATGATATCAAGAACAATTTGGGAAAGTTAATAAATGGCAAAAAGGAAAATATAGCCTTAATAGGTAATAGCACGACCCCAGCTATTCAAACAGCTATGAATTCAATAAATCTCAAAAAAGGAGATGAAATGATTGTATTCGATCTAGATTTTCCAACGGTTTATTCAGAATCGTTAAAATGGAAAGAAAAAGGAGTTAAAATAAAAGTCATTAGAAACAAAAAAGGGGATTATAATATAGATGATATTTTGCATGAAATTAATAAAGAAACGAAAGTAATTTTAACGAGCTCCGTTTTTTGGGTTAATGGACTTATGCTTGATATAAAAGAAATGGCGGATGCTATACATGAAAATGATGGCTTTTTAGTAATTGATGCAATACAGCATATTGGACAATCAATTTTTGATGCATCAAAGAACAAAGCAGATTTTGTTGCATTTGGAACCCAAAAATGGTTATTATCTCCTTTTTCAGTAGGGGTTCTTTATATAAGTGACAGAGCACTTAAGCTAACAAATCCTCCAAATTACGGATATTTAAATTTAGATGTAGGGATGAGCTGGGATGAATTCTGGGGTTATGCAAATAAATCACCAGCTAATGAATACAAATTGAAAAGAGAAGGTGCAAAATCATATGAAACAGGGGGCTTCTTTTCAATACCGTCTTTAATAGGTCTTAGAGAATCATTAAAACTAATTAATGATATAGGAGTTGAAAATATCAATACCCATATATTAAAATTAAGGAAAATACTGGTTGAACATTTGATTGAGAACGGAATAGAAATAGTTTCTCCATTAGATGATAAAAAAGCATCAGGAATATTAACATTTAAATTGTATCCTAATATTTATGATAACTATAAAGTTGTTGATGAACTTTATAGGAAATTCTTTATTAAAGTTTCAGGCAGAGCAAGTGCTGGTATAGGAGGTATAAGGGTTTCAATTCATTTCCCGAATGAAGAAAACGATGTGTATAAGTTAATTCAAGCATTAAAATCAATTAAAACTTGAAAACGCAGTTTTGATCTTTTATCATATTATTATTTATTGTTCTTGCTAGGCAACCGCCTTGGCATAATGATGATATACTACATTGTTTACAATCATTTAAATTTAGCCACCAATCTTTTCTAAAAGTTTTGAACTTATTTTTCCAAATATCTTTTAGATCATTTTTTATAGCGTTTCCTTCTTTAAACATTGGATTTATTAAAAGTTCACAGCCATATATATCGCCATTTGCATCAATAACAAATCTAGATCTACCAGCGGGACAAGAATAATAATTAGCTTTAACTTTATTTTTTAGAGATAAATATACATCATAAATATTATTCAAATAAAATCTAAAACCATTGGTTGTTATTTTAATTTTATGATTATCCTTAATTTCTTTAATTTTTTTATAAGCTTCAATAGCAGAATTTCTTTTTAATAATAAGTTGTTTAATTTTGCTCTTCCGAATATTTGGACTGGAGAAAAATTAATTGACTTTACTCCAAGGTTTTCCGCTAAACTAATCATTTCTTCTATATAGTCTTTATTGTGTTCTGTTATAACATAGCTGATAGATGTAGGTATTTCCGCTTTTATTAAATTCTTTACTCCATTTACTGCTAAATTAAAGTTATTCTTTCCTCTTATTATAGAATTTATACTTTCGTTTGGACCATCAATACTTACTTGAACTTCATTAATTTTAGATTTCTTTAAAGTTTCTGAGACTTTATCCGATACTAATATACCATTAGTACTCAAGCTAGTGTATAACCCTAAAGTAGTAGAGTAATGGATTATTTCAAATATTCCATCCTTTAATAAAGGTTCACCACCCAATATATATAAAACTTTTGTGCCTAATTCGCTAAGATTTTTTATAATATGCTTCCATTCTTCTTTTTCAAGTTCATCATTTAAAGGTTTTCCAGCGGATATGTAGCAATGAGTGCAATTTAAATTGCATTCTCTGGTTATGTATATTGTTACTTGATATGGATTATTATCAATTAGATGCTGTCCATTTGATTCCAGATGTGATAGTGGGGTTGCTGGGCAATCTGCTAAGAATGTCATTTCATCAAAAGATAATTCCATCATATACCCTATTTTTCACTAAATATTTTAGACCTATAAATTAGTATTTTATACATGTAAATACTTTATAATAGAAAGTTCTCGATTAATCTACTGTATTAAACTGTTATCATAAATTTTAAAAAAGTGAGATTAAAAAATTTTAATTTAGATAAAAATTTGAATTCTTTTATAGAAAATCTATTACTTATTGATCATTTGTTTTCAAAATTAATCAATTTATTATAGAGATCATCTAAAACATAAAAAACATTTTCTCTATTTAATCCTTCTATTTCAATTTTTTTAAATCTTGCTTTTATTCCATAAAAGTAAACTTCATTTATAGGGGTCCCTTCCAAAGCTAATACTGCATTTATGGGCTCCATTGGAGGAGACGCGTAAAAGTTACCTGTAAGCAATATATGCTCAATATAATTGTCCTTAATTTTAGCATTCAAATTAATAAAGAATCCATTATTAGTTGAAGATGAAGATAGCTCATAATTTTTATTTCCATAAAGAATCCAACTATCTTTTAAATAAGAATTGGCAGCTTCTTGGCTAGATTTTGCATTTATTTTTTCTTCGATTACATTTTCAAATAAATGCTCTATACACCAATTAACATCTTTGTTATTATTATTTGTTATTATTTCTATTAATCCTACATTTCCCAGCTTTGTTATACCATATAAAAGTTTCTTATCCCTTGATAATGAAATCCCAGCATACGGCTCAATTCCAGATACGCATTTAGCGATATTTTTAGCTCTATCATTAATTTTTTTAAGTGTTTCAACTCTACTCGTTAAAATAGTTATATATTCATAATCTTCGTGAAAGCTTATTTCAGGACCTCCAGTTAATCTCCTATAAGTGTTTTCTTTGCTGGTATATTTATAATATAGACCTATCGAATTTCCTGCTTCTTTTAGATAAGTTAAAAAAATATATGTAGAATTAATTTCTTTAAACAAATTTTTTATTATTTCTTCAGTAAATGCTTGGGCCTCATTAAATTTTAGCTTCTCTTTATTTATTAGGAATTTTGTAATCAAATTTTCACCAATTAATATTATAATTTAAAAGCTAATTAATTTATGCAATACTTAATCCTGATACTTTCATTTTACCAGAATATACTTTATCATATGATATAACATCACTACTAAACCCAATTATTTTATTTAGCAAATCTTTTATGTTTCCAGAAATAATAATTTCTCTGAATCCTCCATCTTTATCCCATGAAACGTTAGCTGAAACACTGAAGTCTCCAGTATCGAAGTTGCTTGTATGAACTCCTTGAACTTGATCTATATATATTCCATCATCATCTTTAAAAGATTTTCCTTCAAATACTAAATTACTTGTCGAAATTCCAGGTAACGAATTAAATGATCTAAAAGCTGAATGCGTGTTATCCATGTTAGCTTTCTTTGACCAATAAGTATTGGAGAGATACTTCATTAATGTACCATTTTTTATTATTTCTGTTCTAATTGATGGTAGCCCTTCTCCATCAAATTCTCGTGACCAAGGTAAATAAGGTATCAAAGGATCATCTGTTACACTTATCTTTGAATCAAATATATCGTTTAACTTAAACGGTGTTCTATTTCTGTAGTAACTTTCTAAAGTTATTCCATTCGTAAGCAAAGGAACTACAAGCTCATTTATAGCCTTTTGAGTAAATATAATGTCTATATTCTTTTTATTGTTTTCAAATTTTCTTCTTCTTTTAGTTATATCTATTTTTAAAACTAGGTTATTTAATAGATTATCTATGTTAATTTTTTTAAAGAATTTTGACGATTCTCCCTCATAAATTTCAGGTCCTACCTCATCACCAAGGTAATTCGCTACCCCTCCTATCCATATAAATGATGTTTTTGATTTAGAATCTAAGCCAAGACTGTTCTTAACTTCAATAGTTGTATATCCTGCTACAGCTCTTTGATTGATAAAATTAACCTTATCTGATATAGAATCTAACGATTCTATATAATACTTCAAATTATCAATCGGATTTACTACACTTTCGTCAAATATACCTTCTAATTTAACTTTTCTTGAATCATAAGATAAAATATTAGCTTCATCCTCTTTTCCTGCTGCAAGAGAACTCATCGCTAATTCATATAACTCGTCAGATATCTTATTTCCATAAGAAAAGCCTAGCTTTTTATTTTTTATAATTCTTAGGCCATAACCATCTTCCTCATATGTCATACCGTGCTGTTCATTTTTTTCTTTAGAGACTTCATAGACTTTAATCTTAACGTGCAGTATTTCAGCTTCTGCACCTTCTTTAGATGCTTTATTTATTATGTAATCTAAATCTTCTTTACTCATTGGAACCACCTACCTTAATTTTCTCTACTTTTACATAAGGACCTCCAGTACCCACATATACGCTTTGTCCCATTTTACCGCAAACTCCGGGCCAGACATTGAAATCTTTTGAAACATCTGTTATTTGAGATAAAGTTTCTAACGTGTATCCTGCTATACCGACATTTCTTAAAGGATACTTAATTTCTCCGTTTTCTATTTTATATCCCTCTTCTATGCCAAACTGGAAGGTTCCATCTGGACTCGTTTGACCGCCTAGGACTGAACTCATCAAATATCCTTCTTTTATATCTTCCAACATTTCATCAAATCTAGATTTTCCAGGCTTGAAGTAAGTATTTCTCATTCTTATTAATATGCTGCTTCTAAAATCCTCTGACCTACCATTGCCTGAAGGCAATTCATTTGTATATAATGCATATGTTCTATTGTTTAAAAACTCTTTTACAATACCATTTTCAATTATATTTACTTCTCTACCTTCGACTCCTTCATCATCATATGGTGTTATCCCTATAGCTGTTGGATAATCAAGATAAGGAGAATCTGAGACGTTTACTATATCTTTAGCAATTTTTTTACCTTTAAGCTTGCCTAATATGCCAGATATGGCTAAATCTGCTTCTGCAAGATGACCCAAAGCTTCATGAGCGAATACTCCACTAACTTCTGGAGATAAAATAACTTTGGCCTCTCCTGCTTTAGCTGATTTCCCTTTTAGTTGCATGGATACCTTATTTAATAATTTATTTACTGATTCATTTATATCAAAAACTTCTATAGGGTAACCAAGATATGTTGATAAAGAAATATGGGAACTGACATTTATATTGTTTTCTCTTGCTACAGCTGAAATTGATAAAGATGATATTTTGTATTTTATTTCTATATCTCTTCCATCACTGCTTAGATATTGTTTTTCAATTGAATTTTCAGAATATCTGACGTTTATCGATTTGATCCTCTTATCTGCATTAAGTATTTCTTCTTTAATTTTTGATATATCTTCAATGATTTCGTTAGGCTTTTTGCTATTAGGATATTTTTCTTTTATAATAACCATATCTTTTTTTGGCTTTAACTGGTAGACATTTGTTTTTCCATTACCCACAGCTAGTAATAAAACATCTTTTAAATCAAGGTTATTTAAATTGGTTGTAAATTTATAGCCAAAGTTTCCCTTATATAATACTCTTATTGCATATCCTTCAGATATGCCGTTATTAGAAATAATGTTTCTTACTTCGCTGCTGTTAGCAATTAATGTCTTGCTTTTCATATATCTTATATCAGCAAAATCTGCTCCCATAGATAAAAGTGAGTTTAGCTTTTCTTCCAATTTAACCACTAATAATATAGAAAATGATTGAAAAATATAAAGTTTTGTTATTTAATATCTTTTTCTATAAGAAGGCTTTCTACCATAACCACCGTAACTTCTTCTTTCTTCTTCAACTACCCTATCCGACATATTATTATTTGTATTCACATTTTCTATTTCTTTTTCAGATACTGTTATTGTACCATTACTTTTGTTTAATGATAGTCTCATGCTTCCTTTGAATGTTGAAACAAAGGCGTTTTGGATTTTTATTGTTTCTCCCTCTTTTACTTTGTTTATAGAGTTATCCCATAGAGTCATAATTATTGTACCGCTTTCATCTCCAACCAATACATCAGAAACCTTATGAGACATGCCATCCTTTCCGAATACATTCCTAGGTTCTGATACCTTCATGACCTTTACACTTATTTCCTCAACAGCGCTTTTAGGCGCTAATTCATTCACTTTCAATTCTTTCGCCAATTACTAGTTAAAACCTCTGTTAATAAATTAACATGAAGATTATCTCGGTATTCTTTCTATAGTCCTAAATATAAACACATTAATCAATAGTATAATAGCTGCTACAATATATGTTAAACCAAAGCCCATGTATCTAGCCATATAACCAGAAATGAATGATCCAAACGTGGTTGCTATTCCTGTCAACGTGCTATATACTCCTAAAGTAGAGCCTTCTTTTCCGCTTCTAGCAATTTCAAAAATCATTATGCTAGTCGAAGTATAGAATATAGAGAAAGCGAGACCTGCTGCTAATGGATAGAAAATAACTCCAGTTAATATAAGGGAAATTTTATTAACTATTAATACAGTTAATAAACCTATCATAAAATATGATGACCCCCTTATTAATAATGACATCCAAGAACTTCTAGCCTTACCGAACTTGTTAATTACTTTTGGAGAAATATAATAAGAAATTATTTGGAAAACCATGCCTATAGAAAATATCATCAATACTAAGCTATTAGAAAGTCCTCCTGTTTTAAGTCCAGCAGGATATTCTGTATTGAATATGCCAGAAGCAATGTAAAATAGGAACATACCTGTATATAATAAAGGTACATAAGCTGATGGTAATGATTTTAATCTAGATAAAGAAAATATTTTGAATGAATGCTTAGACGGCAAATGTATGAAAATTGTTGGAATCTGTTTTAGTCTAATTAAGAAAGATTCTAAATTATGAAGTAAAGCTGTCCTTTCAATATGTAATTCAGGTTTAGGCACAAAATATAGTGATAATCCAAAAGATATGAGAACCAGCAATCCCATTATTAATAATATTTCATTAATTTTAAAATAAAATGCTAAAATAGAAGAACCAACTAAACCAATTAAATATCCTATCGATGATAAGTAATTTAATTTAGCATAAGCTGATGTCCATAAATCCTTTCTAACGGTACTCATTATTAATAAAGATATAGGCGTTGCACTTGCCGAGTTTAAAAACGATAATAATGAAAATATTAGCTCAATGGATCCAATAGATCTAACATATGATATAAGAACTAATGATAATCCTACCATTGAAAAGCTTATAAGTATCTGCTTTTTCCTATCAAAATAATCAGCGGTGAATCCCCATATCAAAGAGCCAATTATACTAGATAAATTAGCTAACGAAATGGTATAAGCAACATCTATCACATTCCCTCCTAATTTTAAGATTTGTAATGTAATTAGAGTTGATAGTGGTCCCATTGCTATATTATATGGTATTAAGCTGTACATCCAATTGTCTTTATATAGCTTTATCCCCACCCTCCCACCCTTCTAAACCATTTACTTTTTAAATAAAGAAGTATATTGGTTTTATTATATTTTTTGTCATAAGGGATGCAAGCTTAACACTTTAAAAATGTTTTATTAATAATTATTTCCTGTCTATAAACTTATAATAAAATCCTGTAAAGTATATATTTTTTCTTTTCAAGCTATTAAAAAATATTTACTTCTAAATAAAAACTTTTAATTAATAGAAGAAAAAATGGTGAAGTAACATGACCCTAAGAGTTTGGATAGAGCCTAGAGATAATTGCATAGCAGATATGGTATGTGTTAGTCTATGTGGAGATGTTTTTGAAATGTCAGATGTAGACGGTAAATCTAATGTAATTGCTAAGTGGAGAAAAGATCCTAATAACATATCAGAAGGTTTCGTCCCAGATGATTTGAAAGATTGCATAGATGCTGCTGTTCAGAGTTGCCCAACACAAATAATACATAGTGAAGTATCTCAGGAAATAGTTCAACCTCAAACAGCGTAAAAATTATTTTTGAAATAAAAATAAATATCACAAATATTATATATATACTGGGATATATTTTGGATGACATATTAGGAAAATACAAAGATGGAGGCATTAATTATACTTTTAGATACGCAAAAAAAGAAGATAAAAGAAAAATAATAGAATTTTACGAGTCTATGGATAATGAATCAATATATTTTAGATTTTTAAGTTTTTATAAGGATTTTTCATCACATGTTGAAAAAATATTTGGAGAAAAAAATAAATATGGATTTGCAGTTATAGGAGAGGATGAAGAGAAAAATATAGCTGCATTAGGTGAAAATTTTTCATACAGTATTGATAGTGCAGAGCTTGCATTTATAGTAAGCCCACATCATAGAAAAAGAGGGTTAGGAACTATAGTAGCGGCTTTCCTAATACTTGGTTCATATATTAGGGGAATTAAGATTATGGAAGCTTATTTTCATGCAGAAAATTCACCAGCTTATAAAATAGGATTAAAAATGGGGTTAAATATGGAATTTGAAGAAGATGTTTATCATGGTAAAGCCCCTTTGGAAAAAATATACACAATAGCTTTAAATGCACTAAAAGAAAAAGGAGTGCAAGTATATTTAGATATTAAGAAATAAATTAAAAGAGATAAGCTATTTGAAAAATGAGGGGAGAATTATGGTCAAGTTATCTATGTTTTCAGGTGGAAAAGATGGACTTAGGGCAGCACAATTAGAATGGCCAGTCGATGCTTTTTTGTTTTTGATATATGAATTCCCAGAGCCTAGTCCGCATATAGTTAACTTACAATCAACTATTGCATCGGCCTCCGCTATTGGAGTTCCAATAATTGTGAAAAGACTGCATAAAGGGAAAGAATTCAATGAAACTGTAGAACTGCTGAAAAAGTTTAATGTTGATACATTAGTAGCTGGGGATGTATATGTTGAGGATCATTTGAAATACATGGAGAAGTTAGTAAATGAGGCTGGGGCTAAGCTTAAAGAACCTTTATGGGGTTTGGATACATTAGAAATTCTTATGAAAGATATAAATGATAACTATTCATTTAAGGTCTTGGGCGCAAGGCCTAAAAAATTAAGAGAAAGTGTTGGAAAAATTATTGATAAAAGTAATGTGGATTGGTTTATTAATTTAGCAAAGGAAGATAATGCAGATCCTTTAGGTGAAAATGGAGAATACCATACGATAGTTTTAAACAGTCCATTGCATAAAGAGAATTTTAAAATTGTTGATATTAGTATTAAAGAACTAGAATGTTGCAGAATCTTATTAACAAGCAGCTATTTTAACCAACTTTAATATTTTTGAAAAAATTAGAACATTAATTTTTAGTGGGAAAAATTTATATACCCAAACAATAAGTGAAAAAAGGAGAGGTGTTCGTAATTGTCGACGCACTCGTGGTTGATAACGTACCTGATAGGCTAGTTTTTCTGTTAAGGAGTAATGGAATTAATGTAAATTATAGTCCAGGCATACATAGGGAAGAAATCATTAAGGTTTTAAACAATTATGATATCCTTGTTTTCAGAAGCAGGTTAAAAATAGATAAGGAAATAATTGATAGTTCAAATAAATTAAGATATTTAGCTAGATTTGGGGTTGGTTTAGACAATGTAGATATAGAATATGCTATGAAAAAAGGTATAAAGATTATAAATGCTCCAAACGCACCTAGTAAAAGTGTTGCTCAACTTATAATATCAATGATATTCATTTTAGAAAGAAAACTTTATAATATAATCGATATGGTGAAAAATGGCGAATGGCCTAAAGGAAAAATTATAGGCAATGAGATTGATGGAAAGACTCTAGGAATAATAGGCTTTGGAAGAATTGGAAGGGCAACTGCAAGGTACGCATATCTATTAGGTATGAAGATATTAGCTAATGATATTATAGATGTAAGCGAAGAAGTTCAAAAATATGAGGGCAAGCAAGTTTCATTAGATTATCTTCTTAAAAATAGCGATATAATTTCATTGAGCGTCCCTTTAACTTCTTTAACATATCATATGATAAATTATGAGACTATTTCTTTAATTAAAAATAATGCAATATTAATAAATACAGGTAGAGGAGAAGTTATAGATACGAAAGCTTTATTAGAAAATATAGATAAATTTAAAGGCATTGGACTAGATGTTTTGGAGCAAGAACCTCCTAAAGATGAAATGTTCAGAAGATTAATAAAAAATGACAAAGTAATAGTAACATCACACATTGGCTCTGAAACTTATGAAGCTATGGATAGACTAACTGAAGAGTTTGCTGCAAATATTTTAAAGGAGGTTTGGAATAAATGAAATACTTAACCCCAGGGCCTATACAACTACCGAGAGAAGTATTAAATTACATTAATAATCAGCCATATTTCCATAGATCTAATGAATTTAAAGAAATTTTTTCATCTGTGATTGAAAAAATGGAAAAAATTATTGGAGAAGAAGTCCTTATATTTCCAGGAACTGGAACATTTTCAATAGATACAATGGTTTATAATTATGTTAATCCGAATGAAGATGTACTACTGATTGATATAGGCGAATTCAGCAAGAGATTAGGCGAATCATTAATTTCAAGAAATGCTAGATTGCACATAATAAAAAGTGAAATTGGTGACGTTGTAGCTCCAGATATAGTTGAAGATTATAGTAAAAAAATTAATGATTTAAAAGCAATTGCAATGGTTCATAATGAAACAAGCTTAGGAGTTGCTAACAGATATGTAGAAAAAATACAAGATATAGCTAGTTCACTAAATGCTATTTTATTAGTTGATAGCGTATCAGGAATACCTGCTGAAAAGATAGGGAAAAAAATAGATGTTATAGCAACAGCTTCACATAAGGCATTTATGTCAATCCCAGGCGCTTCAATTATATTTTATAACATTAAACCAAGAAATTTAGACAAACTACCTCCTAGCATGAATTTGAATAAGTTTATTGATATGAAGAAAAATCTTGAGACTCCATATACTCCGCCTATAAACGTTATTATGGGCTTAGATTATTCAACAAATTATATTTTAAAGATAGGCGTTGATAATTATGCAAAAATGCACAGAGAGAAAACAGATTATTTAAAAAATTTAGTTAAACTAAAACCAGTTGCAAAAGAAGAATTTAGTAGCAATACAGTTTCAGCATTTTATACAAATAATGCAAAAACAATAATAGAAGATTTGAGAAGGAAGGGTTACACCATAGCATCAGGAATGGGTAACTTAGCTAAAAATATTATTAGAATTGGAGTTATGGGAGATGTAAATTTCGATGATATAAAAAACATTGCGGAGGTTATTAATTATTATGATTGATAAGAGATGTAAACTTTGCCTGATAGAAAGTAGGGTTAACGATTTAATTAAACTGGGGAATGATGATAAAATACCAGAACTATTAGAAGAAATTTCACGCAATTTAAAAACTAATAAAAATAGGGATGAATTATTTGTAGACACCTTTAATTATATAAAAAAATTGGTAAAAAATGACGATCCCTATAATTATATAAAAAATTATTTGAATGAAATTGGTAAAAAGGCATCTTTGCTAATAAAAGAAAAACTAATAAAAAATAATTGGGATATAAATTTAGCATTGAAATTTTCAGCTGCTGCTAACATAATAGACTCAAATGTATTAGGATACGAGCCTATTGATATAAACAAGGCATTGTATGATGAGCCCAAAATTTTTGGTGAAATTAAAATACCAAAAAATGAAACAATTTATTTGGTACTCGATAATTCTGGAGAAGTTTATATTGATTTGCTTTTAAAAGAAACTTTAATTAAAAATGGTTATAAAGTAAAAACTGTAATGAGAAAGGAAAGTTATGAGATAGATGTTTCGATGAATAATGAAATATTGCCAGACATAGTTGTGGATGGCAATTATTCACCATTAAAGAGCATTAATAATGGTTTTTTAATAGCAAAAGGAATAGCTAATTTAGAGGCTTATTTATTTTCAAATCATACATTAAGCACCCTTCATTTATTTAGAGCCAAATGTTTCGTTTTAGCAGATAAGTTTAATGTAGCTAAAAACACTCCTATAATAATAAACGGTGAAGATTTATTAAAAATTTTTAAAATTTAACTATTTATAATAAATTTATAATTTATGTCTGAAAGATCTTCAGATGAACAATTATCTTTATTACAGTAAATTATATCTTTTATTCCATAATCATAATAATTATTATTTAACCTCTTCATTATATATTGTGAAATTCTAAGTTTTAAAGAGTCCATCACTTAAGGAACTCTTCGCCCTTCAGGGCAGGGAAGAAGTTGGTATGATTGTTATATAATTTATTATTTTCTCTTAACATAATATTGGCAATAATGCATCATTTTAGGAATAAAATGCGGCGGCCGGGATTTGAACCCGGGACCTCTGGCTTGGAAGGCCAGCGTCCTAATCCAGGCTAGACTACCGCCGCTCGAATTATTATAGAGGTCTTGAGTTTTTAAATCTGACGATGATGGATACTCTAAATCTTATCGCTAAAGGCTAACTTACTGAGAATGATAGCAGTAGCCGACCTCACTTCCTGATAAATAGGAGTCCTAGAAGATCATCTTTATTCCAAAAATTGATTGCCAAAACTTAATCATTTTATAAAATCAAATTTCAGAATTTTTAATATTAAGTTATAAAGCTATATAATATAATTTGTCTATTATTTTATTAAGTATGAGAATATAAAAATTTAAGGTTCCACACAGGAACCAAGTGCCGGTATCGAACTGTAAAACTATTCGACCTTAAACCCAAAACAAATTGTTAT
>NZ_JBMFIW010000031.1:0-12751 GCF_049974385.1 Caldisphaera sp.
CCCGTGACCCTGGTGAAGCCCAAGGGCTGAGAATTAGATATAAATTCATAAAAATTCAATGAAGCCCAAACCCCTAACTTTAAATCTAAAAGATGCAATAAACTTTAAAATCAGCTTTAAATTCTCTAGCGTTAACAAATAATTCAGGTGGAATGCTTGGGCAAAGTAAGGACTTTAATGATAAAACGTCTCGCAAGAGAACTGTTAAGAGATCATCCAGATCTGTTTACAGAAGACTTTAATATGAATAAACAAGTTGTGGGAAAAATTACTTCTTATAAATCGAAGAGATTAAGAAATCAGGTAGCAGGTTATATAACTAGTTTAGTAAAGTTAAGCAAAAAGAAACAAAAGATTATAGAAGAAAATACAGGCACTGCCCAGCAATGAGCTGGGAGATATACTTTGAACATAAAAATTAAACTTCTAGCTGCTTTAAAATATAGGGCCAATGGCAATGAAACAATTGAAGTAGATGCAAATTCTTGGAAAGAGGCTTTAAAAAAATTAATAAATAAATATCCAGATTTATCAATAGCCATAGATCCTGATGGAAACCCTAAATCAGGTTTTGTTGTATTTGTAGATGGGGTTGATTATAGGATAAAAGAAGATGAGGAAGAAGCTAAAGAAATCTACATCTTGCCAGTTAACCATGGAGGAATAGAAGTTTTGCTATTATCATGGGAAGATATAGAAAATGATATTAATGTAATAGGAGAAAAGATACTAAAATCAGGGTATAGGCCTGATGTTATAATATCTATTTTAAGGGGTGGAGTAATCCCAGGAAGGTTGCTAGCAGATAGGTTAGGTATTGATGATATCGGTTCAATGGAAATAAAATTATACATAGCTGCAGGTCAGAAAGGAGAAAGACCATATATGAGACAACCAGTTACCTTACCTATAAAAGATAAAAAAGTTTTATTGGTAGACGATGTAAGCGATTCAGGCCTAACATTGGAATTTGCAATACAAGCTATTTCTCTTTACATGCCATCTGAAATAAAGACCACAACATTATATATGAAGCCTTGGACTAGACTTGTACCAGATTTCTATGCTGAAGAAGTAGACAAATGGGTAGTTTTTCCATGGGAAAGGAAAGAGTTTGAAAAAGAAGCAAAATCTATGACAGGGCTAGTTATAAAGAATAGATGATAAAACACCTTATTTTTATAACATAAAAAAATAAGCATAACCAAAAAAGCTCTTTTCTACATTTATAATTGTGGCGAGCTAGATTGGGAGAGGAAGAAATTTACTGCGAAATGTGTGGCTCCCTGATAAAAGGGAAGCCTTTTAAAGCGCTTGTCGATGGAACTGAAATGATATTGTGTGCAAATTGTTATAATAAGCTTATGAAGAGTGGAAGAGCATTGCCTGCGCCCGAGAGAAAGATAGAACAAAAAAAGGTAGAGAAACCAAAGAAAGCATTTAAGTCAATGGATCAATTTGAAATCGTTGAAGGATATGGAGAAGAAATAAGGAAAGGAAGAGAATCAAAAGGTTGGACCCAAGCGGTTCTTGCCCAAAAGCTTAAAATAAGTGAAGCATTGCTCAAAAAAATTGAAAGTGAAAAAGTTAAACCATCTATAGATCTTGCAAAGAAGATAGAGCAAATACTTAAGGTTAAAGTCCTTCAGCCTGTTGAATTTGATGAAGGAGAAGAAAATAGTTTATCTCCAGATAAGGTAACTTTTGGAGATGTTGTAGTTGTAAGAAGGGATGAAGATTAATTGGACTTCTATGGAAACAATAAGAAAAAAGCTTTTTTGATTTTATCTAGCAAATTCTATGAACATTTCGATGAAGCAATTATTCTAGCTGAAACTGCAGGATATGAGATTGTTGGATTTAAGAAATTTAGGGGAGGTAGAAGAATAACTGATAACCTTATAGAAATTATTAAAAATAGCAAGAAAGATTTAGAATTCGATACAGTGATCTATTATGGTGATATTGAACCTTCATCAGTATTTAAATTAGAAAAGGAGACTAAAATAAGAGTGCTGGACAGAGTTCAGCTTATATTAGAAATTTTTGCTCAGCATGCGGGAAGTAAAGAAGCGTTACTCCAAATAGAAATGGCAAGGATTAAACACGACTTACCTATAATTAGAGAATATATAAGGAGAACTAAATTGGGAGAACTTGCTGGTTTCTTAGGCCCAGGTAAATATGGAATTGATACTTATAAAAAACAGTTAACATCAAGGCTTGCAAAAATAAAGGAAGAACTTGAGCAGTTAAGAAAAACTGAGCAAGAAAGGTTAATGAGAAGAAAAGAACTAGGAATGATAAGCATCCCAATTGTTGGTTATGCTTCAGCAGGTAAAACTTCCCTTTTTAATTTAATAACAGGTGAGTCTAAACCTGTTGGTCCAGAATATTTTACTACTCTTTTTCCAAAGCATAAAATGATAAAATATGATGGTTTAAAGCTGGCATTCGCAGATACAGTTGGATTCATAAGAGATGTGCCTCCTGAAGTAATAGAGGCCTTTTATTCAACGTTAGAAGAAGTTACAATTTCAGATATTATAGTTTTTGTTATTGATATAACTGAGAGTGAAAAAGATATAAAAGAAAAAATATTAGCTGGAACTGACATACTAAAGAAACTAAATGCTATAAATAAACCTATAGTTTTCGTTTTAAATAAAATAGACGAAATAAAAAGTGATGAAATTTCTAACAAAACAGAGTCTATAAAAAAATCATTTCCCTTTATAAATAAAATCATACCAATTTCAGCAAAGAAAAACATAGGAATTGATGAATTGCTAAAAGAAATTATAGGTATAAGCAGAAAAATTAAGGTTTACGTTTAATATATAGTTAATAAACCATGTTTTTCTTAGCAAATTAGGTATAAAAATGGATAGTCTGGAAAACCTTTCAAAGATATATGAAAAGGTTTATGTATTAAGACTTGGCCATAGACCAGAAAGGGATAAAAGAATAACAACTCATGTTGCATTGGTTTCAAGAGCCTTTGGAGCAAATGGATTTATCTTAGAAGGTATTTGTGATAATAAGGTTGAGGAATCATTAATAAAGGCATCTAAAAGTTGGGGAGGAAAGATCGATTATATGTGCAATGTTAATGGAAAAGAATTTGTCAAAAAATGGAAAGAAGAAGGAGGAGAAGTAATTAATTTAACGATGTATGGTCTAGGAGTCGAAGATGTTATAGATAAGATATCTTCTGTTCCTAAGAAAAAGCTCATAATAGTTGGGGCAGAAAAAGTTGAAAGGTTTTATTATGATAACTCCGATTACAATGTAGCAGTAGGATGGCAACCCCATAGTGAAGTTGCTGCTTTAGCAATTTTTTTAGATAGATTATTTAAAGGCAGAGAACTATTATATAACTACAGGGACGCACAATATAGAATAATACCATCTAAAAGAGGGAAAAAGGTTGAAAGAAGATAATTTGAAAGATGATGAAGGGGATAGTAAGGAAGAAGTTCAACTAAATTATATAAATCAGCTAAGAGAATTTGTTAGGCTTTTAGCATTAAAGGCAGAAACCGATGATAAGATGGCATCAGAGATACTTGATATATTATTAAAAACGGATCCTGAAAGAGGAATTAGCGATGAAGAGATAGAAAGCATGACGTCTTATAGACAAAGTGATGTTAGAAAGGTCTTAAGATTATTATATGATGCTAGGCTTTCAACCTATAGAAGAGGCAAACATCCAGAAACTGGAGCAACCAGGTATTATTGGTATATAGATATGAGAGGTGTCAGCTTAGCTATAATAAGGAGGAAAAAAGCTGTTTTGGAAAAGCTTAAATCAAGAGTAGCATATGAAAGTAATAATGAATTTTATAAATGCCCAAAGGATAACACAAGATATACATTTGATGTGGCATTTGAATACGATTTTATTTGCCCCAAATGTGGTAGCATGCTAGAGCTAGATGATAATAAGCAATACATAGATATATTAAAGAAAAGAATTTCTTTATTAGAGGAGGAAATAAAACAGGATGAGAGCAAAGTTTTCAGTGCTTGATATATTTTCTGGGGCAGGTGGATTTTCAAGAGGATTTAAGGAAGCGGGATTTGATATTTTGGTTTCCATAGAAAATGATCCACCAGTTTCAAAAACATATAAAGCTAATTTTCCCGAAACAGAGCAAATAGCAGATGATGTTAAAGAAATAGATTATAATGTCCTAAAATCTTTAGGATATCAAAGAGGAGACTTTGATGTAATAATAGCCTCCCCTCCTTGCGAGCCCTTTACTCCTACAAACAAAAATAGGAAAACTGATCCTATAGATAGACTTTATTGCGATCCCATAGGACAGCTTTATTTACATGCAATTAGAATAATAAATGAAGTTAGACCGAAATTTTTTGTAATAGAAAACGTTGCCGGTATTTTGCAAGACGATATAAAAGAATCTATATTTAAAGAATTAAAAAGATCAGGTTATGATGAGATCTATTTTAATGTGTTGTACGCAGAACATCATGGAGTGCCTAGCATGAGAACTAGGGTTTTTGTTTCCAATTTAAATCTAGAACTAAAAAAACAAAGAATGATAAGCGTTGAAGAAGCATTAAAAGATCTGCCAAACCCAGGATCATATTGGCCTCCTAATCATGAAGAGCCTCAACCATTAACTAAAAGGCTGAGGAAAAGAGTTTCTAATGCTAGATGGGGAAGGGCTATGATAGAATTCGAAGGAGCTGAAAATAAAAGATTCAGAAATTTTATAAGGTTAAATCCATATAGACCTGCTCCAACAGTTATGGGATCTTCACGATTTATACATCCATTTGAGGATAGGTTATTAACAGTTAGAGAACAAGCCCGTTTAATGGGTTTTCCAGACTATCATGTTTTCCTAGGAGGAAGAGATTCCCAATACAATATGATTGGTGAAGCGGTTCCGCCTCCTTTATCAAAAGAAATTGCCTTATATGTAATGAATTATTTAAAAGAAAACATTGTTAACCGGGGGGTTAACAATCAAAAATTGATGTAAAACCAATTGTTAAAAATTAAGCTAGATATGAATTCCTAGTATTTGCTTTTTCTCTTCTAACCTTTTCTTAACCTTGTCAACAGCCTTAATGAAATGATCTTGATTTACATAATTGAGCTTTTCTCTAATAGCGAAAAAGCCTGCTTCCGTAGTTATGGCCTTTATTTCTGCCCCGGAAAATCCCTCAGTAATTTGCGCTATAAATTCTAGGTCAACGTCTTTAAGTTTCATATTCTTTGTATGGATTTTCAATATTTCTAACCTTCCATTTTTATCTGGTAATGGCACTTCTATAATTCTATCAAACCTTCCTGGCCTTAGAAGAGCCGGGTCCAATAGATCAACTCTGTTGGTTGCGGCTATTACTTTAACACTATCTAAAGGATCAAAACCATCGATCTCAGCTAATAGCTGCAATAAAGTTCTTTGAACTTCTCTATCTCCACTTGTCCCCATCTCAATTCTTCTAGATCCTATAGCATCCATTTCATCTATGAAAATTATTGTAGGTTTCTTTTCCCTTGCCAGTTTAAAAACTTCTCTTACGATTCTTGCCCCTTCACCAATAAACTTGTTAACAAATTGACTAGCAACTACTCTTATGAACGTAGCTTTTACTTCGCCAGCAAGAGACCTCGCAAGTAGTGTCTTACCAGTTCCTGGTGGACCGTATAATAAAACACCCTTTGGTGGATCTATACCTAAAGACTTAAAGAGGTCCTGCCTCGTTATTGGTAGGCCAACTACTTCATAAATCTCCCTTATTTGGTTTTGAAGGCCCCCAACATCTTTAAATGTAAAACCTGGCGTTTCTTCTATTTCCATTGCTTCTACAAATGGATCGTAAATGTTTGGAAGAACTTCCACTATAGTAGAGCCCTTATTATTTAACGCAACAGATACCCCAGGCCGTAGTTTTGAAGTATCAATACTGTTTCCTATCTTAACAACAAGATTAGGTCCTGTTGAACTTTTAACTATTGCTCTCCCATCGTTTAATACTTCTAAAAGCATGGCTTCTATATATGGTGGTTCTAAAAGTTTACTCATCTCTTGGCGATAATACTCAAGATCTCTTTCTAGTGAAATTTTCATTTGTGTTAAATATCTTATTCTTTCTTTTAAATAAGAAATGTCTTCATCTTCATCATCTTGACTAGCCTTCTTGTTTGAATCGCTTATTGACAATTCAATTTCACCTGATTAATAATAGCATTCATTAGTTTTTAACCTGGTAAGCTAAGTGTTGAGGGAAAGTTAAAATTCCTTTATTAATATTAACCTCAGAGTGTCCTGTATCATCAATTTCAGTAACGTCACCACTCATCATAGGTAATTTTTCCCTTTTCTGGATTAAATTATCTAAGCTATTAAGTATATCTATTATAAAATTTCCTTTTATAATAAAATTAATATCTTAATAAAATAATGCCAGACTATTTTTATCATTCTTTTATAGTATTTGCTATATTATATATACTACTACACATTCTAAAAATCTCCTCTAACTCAAATCTGTTTTTCTTATATTAATTAAAACAATAATACGGTTATCATTATACAAACAGTAATATTAATAATGAATTCTTAAGGTTTCATCCCCTTATTTTCAATACTATAATATTTCAGAAGAAGTAGTATTAGTTATAATGCTAACAACTTTTTAACATGTCCTTAAGATTTCTAGTCAACCCAACTCTAATGCCAAGTCTTGGATCTGTATATATATAAAGAATTCCTTTACTTTGTAAATTTCTTAACCTTTTTAATAGCCAATTATAGTCTGCATTAAGTCTTTCCGTTATCTGATCTAGATAAACATATGTTACTCCATATTTTGCATAGTGTGTAAGGAGAAACGATGTTATTTCCATTTCTTCTTCATCTATGCTATCCTTTAATTGTTGCAGCACGCATGCAACCTGGGAAACCCTGTTTTGTCGTTTATTGTCTGCTGAATTGGTTTTACCAGCAATAAATGACAAAGATTCCTTAGTTTTACCTTTCTCGCTGATATTACTTTTGTCGTTTATTGTCTTCTTAACTAATTCACCCGCTACCTTTTGCGCCAAAGCAACAAACTCATTGAATTTTTCATCAGAAGTTTTTGATATTATTTCTCTTGCAAAATCTTCTCCTTTAGGAGTTAAATACCAAAGGCCCATATCATATTCAACAAAACCTCTTTCTTTCCAATATGATAAATAGCTAGAAATATATTTTGTTTCTTTATTTAAATATTGAGCTATTTCATTAGATCTCATAGGCCTTGATATTAATAAAATAAGTATTGCATCAACTAACCTACTTCTAGGACCCCCCTTTTCATTATTTTTTATTTGATTTATTAGATCATCTATCCTGTCATTATTCATTATTCCCCCCTTATTGTATTTTATTGTAAAAGATTTGCTGGGTACTTCTTAGTATTACTAAGCTTTCATTAATTCTGAATGTTAGTAGTTAAACAACATTGTTTTATGATTTCAACATAAAAAGAATAGAGGCTTTGAAGGCATGATTTAGGAGTTATAATGATAACCCCCCGGTTAACAATATTAGAGAACTCTTTTGAGCATCTTATTAATTCACTTTGTAAGTAATCTGGTAAACCTGGAAAACCAATACTATTGTTTTCTATAAAACCAATAACTGCCATCTTGCAGTTATTTGATATTATTTCATCCCTTATTTCATGTATAGAAGTTAAATCTTTTGGAGGGGCTTCCATTTCCATTATTAAAATTTCACATTCTTCTAACCCTTCTATTTTTAATTTAGATTCAAATATTTTTAATTTAGATTCAAATATTTTTAATATTTTTTCTCCTTTATCGGTTAATTTATTACGCTTCCCCATTTGTATAATTAGTTTGTTTTCTTTAAGCCTCCTAAGCATGGTTTTTATAGAGGCTTCTCCCAAATTAAAATATGAGGAGAGAAATGGCCTGCCAACGTCCTTGTTTTTAAAAATCCTCAATGTTTCTATAACATGATAAATATTATATCCTGGTATTCCACCTTTTTCAGGTTTTGTTATGTTTATTATTTGGTCTATTGCCTCGCAATCCTGTTGCTGGCAATACACTCCACGCACCTTCATCTACTTCAACCCCTTGTTCTATCATGAAAACTGCAACATCATTTGGAGTTATCTCACTATTATTTAGTACTGCCCTCCTTAAATTTTCCCAAGAACCATTTATTTTTATTCCAAAATCTTCATATAGCCATTCAACAGCTTCATTAATGTCAATTTTGTTCTTCATCTGGCTTAGTAATGCTTCTTTTACTGATTTCTCATAAAGCTTTCCTTTAATTGTTGTCATTTTATCCCCAATTTTTTGATAAAATAAAAATTTATAAATGTCCATTAATTGTTAACATATTTTTACATGTTAATATTTATAATTTTTCAGAATTTTGTTAATATAATATAGAAAAACAGAGATATTTATAGGTTTTGCCTGAAACTAAAGAAAAGCTGGTGATATAAGTGTCTGATGGAAAAGAAGTTGAGGAAGAAAAAGTAATATCGGATAATCTTTCGGTAATATATGAGGACACAGATTTAGTTGTTTATACAGCCCCGAATGAAGAAGAGTTGAAGGATATTTTGTTGGATTTATTAAGGAAAAATGGTAAGATGAGTATTAAGGACTTTCATAGGTATTTATCTGGTTTAGCTAGCGAAGATAAGATTAGATATGCTTTAAACGAACTTCTTAAAGATGAGGCTGTAATTATTGACCGTCAAGGCTATTTCTATTCCATGGAGCTTCTAAATAGCGGAGGATACTCGCCTGAAGAAGTAGGAGAGCTTATAGAAAATCAATCAGATGGAGAAGGTTTTTAAATAGAAATTTTTAAACAAATTTTCTTAGATTCACACCTTATATATCTTATTTACATATAATAAAAAAGGGGAGGGCCTTGTCACTTGATGAACTTGCAGGCATCGAAATGGAGCTAATGAAGTACATAGAGGGCCTAGATAAATCTGAAAAAAGATTGCTTGAAGTATCTAAAAATTCTATTAACGATAGTTTAATTTTAGTTAGACAATGGAAAGCAATATTGCAAGGGTTTGTGATGGAGATACAGAAAATAATTTATGATAATAAAAATGGGCATAGCTTAGTAAAGGAAGTTGAGGCCTGCATCTTATCTGATAAGGCAAACGCAGTTATGAGGAACTCTAGTCCAAGAGATCCCATTTATACCAATGTAAGACCATTAATATCCGCTATATCCGCTATATCTTCTGTTATGTGTGAAAGGCAATATAAAAAAGTAGCTTCATAAAAATACTTTAATATTAAGCTTTATATACCTACTTTAAAGGGAAATTTTAATTAAGTAAAAGGTTTTTAACTCTAGATACACTATAAAAATGAATTCATTAAATAGTAATAAAGTGTGATAGCCAAGAGGGAACAAAGATGTCAAGCTTAGAAGAAAAGCTGTTGATAGATAAAAAACAATTAGCTCAGGTATTAAAGGAACTAAAAGAATGGAATGCACCAGCAACTGTTTTACTAAGTCTTTATGTTCCTCCAGGGAGGCCTATAGGAGATGTATTGCAATTATTAAGGGATGAATTATCAATAAGCGATAACATTAAGCTAAAAAGAACAAGGCAAGCTGTAAAAAGAGCAGTTTCAGCAGCCATGGATAGAGTTTCAATGCTACAAAAAATCCCTGCAAACGGTTTGGTAGCGTTTTGCGGAGAAAATATGGAGACAGGAGAATTCATATGCGATATGTTTAGTCCTCCAGAAAAGGTGCCAGTTTTTTATTATAGAACGGATAAGAAGTTTGTCTTAGAAATATTAGAGGAAATGGTTCAAAGTGAAGATGTTGTGGGTATTGTAATAGTTGAAAGGGATCAAGCAACTATAGGTATATTAAAGGGAAGTAGGCTTGAAGTCTTAGATGAGGTGGAAGATTATATACCTGGAAAGCATATGATGGGTGGGCAAAGTCAGCGAAGAATTGATAGAATTATAGAACAAATGGTTGATGAATTTTTAAAAAGGTTAGGGGAAAGAGTAACAAACTACTTTTTACCATATTTAGAAATGGGGAAACTAAAAGCAATCATAATAGCTGGTCCAGGATATGCTAAGGAAGATTTTGTTAAGGGAGGTTATTTAGATTATAGGTTGCAGCAATTAGTCAATAAAGAGCTTATAGACGTTGCCTATCAAGGGGAACAAGGTTTAAGAGAAGTTATAATGAAGGCACAAAATGTTGTTCAATTCGCAATTTACAGAGAGGCTAATGAAGCATTAGAGACTTTTAAAGGACATTTAGCAAGGAATACTGGGCTAGTTGTTTATGGAGAAGATGATGTTAAGAGATCATTAGAAATGGGTATGGTCTCAATCTTACTTTTGCATGAGGATGTGAATATAGAGAGATGGAAAGAAGAAGCAGAAAAATCAGGTGCAAAGGTTATTATAATACCCAATAGCTTGCCTGAATCCGATTGGTTTTACAAAACTTTTGGGGGAATAGCGGGTATATTAAGATACAAAATATCTTAGTCTTCTGAATTTATTTTTCTAACTCTATCAATCCCATTTATATCTTCTATATAATTTACAACAGAAGGAGTAACATAATTCTTCCATTTTTTATCATTTTTTGCCATAAGTTCCCTTATTACTTCTCCTCTCCATTCGTTTCTATTAAAAAGTGGTGGTGTTAATACTTCAATACCGGCATCGGCAAATGCCTTACTTATAACAGGGTTTCTTGTTAAAATTGCTTTAACTTTTGGTATATAAGATAAAACATAATATGCACATCCAATGCTGATTTCTAGAGTAGGTATTGTGGCTGTTATGATCTTATCTAATGGAATGCCGCTGTCTTTTGCTGATAACCTTGCCATCTCTATTCTTTCTCCTGCAGTAAATGGGTTTCTAGGAGTATAGTTTTCAGAGGCCATTCCAACTAATATGGCTACTTCATCAAATCCTTGCTCAAAGGACCACTTAACTAAGCTCAAATGGCCTAGATGAAACGGTTGGAATCTTCCATATATTAATGCCCTCTCTACCAAATTAATGCCCCAGTTAAGTTTTATATTCTCAAACTTAAAAACATAAATATTTCTAAATCTGAACTTTACTAATTATTTTTATTCTGTTAACATGAAAATAAGAGGGGGTTAAAATTGGAAGAAAAATCGTGGAGAGCTGCTATTTTTGCTGAGATTGGAGAGCCTCTATCATGGATAATAGGTATTTTATCTATAGCAATTGCTTTAGGAGGAAGCCAAATAATTAATTTATATTTTTATATGTCACCTATATTCATAGGCATTATTGTTGGTTTTATTTCTCATGAATACATGCATAGATATTTATCAAGAAAATATCATATGGCTTCTAGATATACTGCTAATGTATTGGGAGTATTAATAACGCTTGTATCTTCAATATTACCTATTAAGCTTTTGATGCCGGGTTATGTTAAGACATGGACTCTTGGACCAGTATCAAGGAAAGGTTTGTTATACTCTGTTGCAGGTGGTCCCATAACAAATATAGTAATAGCAATAGCTTTGTATGTAGCATCGTTTGGCTTCCCTTTATATTCCGCTTTTCTTAGAGAAATAGGTTGGGTAAATGCGTATATATCTCTCTTTAATTTAATTCCGATACCTCCTTTAGATGGAGAAAAAATATTAAGGTTGGACATTGCTTTATGGGTTTTTCTCTTTATTTTATCTTTAGTTTTGGTTTTTATTTTGTAAAGTATTTTTCTAATTAGGTTATTATTCTCGAGCTAATAACTAAGTTTTTTAGGTGAGGGAAGTGAGTGAACCAAAGCAGACAAATGACCAAGATGTAAAGAAAAAATGGATTTTAAAAATGCTAAAAAGCGCTAAAGCACAATATAAATTATGCCCTTATTTTGACAAAAAAACAGTACAATGCTTTCTGATGCTTACCATGAAAAACAAAAATTCTAAATGTGATAGAGATGGTAGGTTTGACACTTGTCCTTTGTTTCTAGAGTACTTGGATAAGGTTTATGAAAATCTTTATAAAAATAAAAAAGTTATGCCTAACAATTTTCAGGATATAGTTAACACACTAATTTAAGTAAATATGATTTTATTAATTCATAATTATTAAATATAAAATATTATATATTTTGGTTTTATAAAATTTAAATATCTAAAGGCAAAAAATAAAAACGGAAATAAATAGTAATTAACTGGTGAACTTATTGGGCAAGGGGCTTGACAATATAGTAGAATTAATTGATGAAACTGTAAAAAAAGTTGCCCTAGGCCTATACATAAATTTAAATCATAATTCATATACTTATTATAAGAAGTCTTTTAAATTATTAGTTATTGAAAACCCCTTGCAAGCATATAATTTAATAAAAGAAATTTCATCTAGTAGCACTGCAAGGCTTTTATTTAAAATAATATGTAGAGCATTAAATTTTGATTCATCAAAAATTGATAGTATAGTTGATTCTTTAGAGAATGGCGATGAAAAGCCATTTAAAGATATGATAGATCCTATTCAATAGTTAAAAAGTTTAAAAACGAAAAATTTTTCTACTTAAAAAAAAGATTTATATTCAGAAAATGTAACACCATCAATGGATAGGATTGAAGTGGTGAATATTGTCTCTAACAAAGCTGGGTATCAAAGGCCTCGACGAAATTTTAAACCAAGTATACAGAGGCTCAATAATACTAG
>NZ_JBMFIW010000032.1:0-11782 GCF_049974385.1 Caldisphaera sp.
ATATTTACTGAAAGCAAGATAAGGAGGCTAACTAAATACTATAAGAGAATTGGGAAGATTGCAAAAGATTGGGAATATGATCCCAATACTGCTAAACTTTTGGTAGCTGGTAGCAGCTAAGCAAAATATTAAATTTCTTCTGAACAATATAAAATTGAAATTTAGTGGTGAAAAATAGTTTGTTAAAACTTAAAATTGAGAAGAGCGAAAACCTAGAAAAACAACAAACCCTGTTTTCAAGTAATCTTAGCAAATTATTTCAAGAATCTAAGGATAATGGGATTTTAAGAATAATCTTATATCCTTCTTTAGAAAACATTATATCAGGGCTAATTTTATTTAATGTAGCTTTAAATTTAAATATAAAGCCATCAATTTCTATTAAGCTTAATGTACCTCAAAAAATAAATGAACCCACTATACTTATAGGATATTCAAGCCTAAACTATAAGGCTTCAGATGTGTCGTCAGCTTTAATTTCTTTAGCCCATGAAATAAATGGTATTCCAGTTGGAAATTCTACTTTTATTGAGATAAATGGCAGTATTGGATCTGGCATTTATCTAGCCTTAAAAGGATCAGACATTATTAATGTTAGGCCTGAGTACGCTATATTATCAATGGCATCATCATATGCTAGTAAATATGTTGATGATGCAGGAAAGTTTTATTCGCTTGATGATCTAGTTGTAAATACAGTTATATCAAATGACGATAATTTAAAGATGGAAACAATTACGGGTCTAAAAATATTTAGACCTTTGTCTATGAACCTCTGTAAATCTTTATCTATAACATTAAATCCAATTTATCTTACTTTATCAAATGAGGATGCTTGTGAGAAATATCTGAAAGAAAATGGATTAGAAAATTTAATAAATGGCAACATAGGAAAGATTGACGATGAAACAATGAAAAATTTAATTATATCAATAATAAGTTTGATGAAAAAAATATCTAAAAAAAATATAGAACCATATGATTATGCAGGAGCTATGGAAGTATCAACATCTAGAATAGTTATGGAGGATCCAAGAGAGGTTATGTATTCGATAATGTTGCTAATGGATACAATGGGCTTTGGTTCAACCGTTGGTTTAATAGCTGATTATGAGAATGAGTATCCTCAGATTATTCATTATCTTAAAGATGCAGTAAGCAAATCAAGCGATATTATATTAAATAACAAATTTAGCAAAGTGAATCAAATAAATTTTGGAAAAGTTTATACAGTAGATGAAGATAATCTTCCTATAGGAGCCATCCAAAGACAGCTTAAAATTTTAGGACTTATTGAAAAGGATGGAATTTTAGGATACCTAAATAATAATGTATTAAAATTACCAGTATTGTCTTTTGAAGAATCCATGGGATATAATTCTGCTAGCAGGTTTATACAGGCATTTAAGGCCGATTTCGATGGTGATTTTATATGGGTGAAGATAGCTTAGATTGTACAGCTACGTTAATTTTATCTTCAAAAGATGCAGATGTTTTAGCAAAATCATTAAAACCAGATAATATAAAGAATGTTCCTAATTATTTAAGTATAGATTGTAAAAGCGATAATGAGAAGCTTATATGCACAATAAAAATTTTGGATTGTAGTGACCCTAAAAAAATAATGTCTTTAAAAAATACTATTGATGATCTATTAATTAATATAAAGTCTGTAGTAGATTCGATCTAGCTAACTTTTGTTTCTGTAAAGGCGAAGTTTTGGACTTGCTTAAAATATCTTTTAATATTTTGATTAGAAAAGAATTTATTATTTATTATAAAAAATTATAATCTTTAAATATGTATTAAATCTTAAGTACGATATAAATTATAAATTATTAGCTATTAAAATTAAATATAAATGATGTGCTTTTGGTCTCTTCCTTGTCCTGAAGGGCGAAGGTTCTCTTAGGGGGATAATAACTTTGTGGTTTACCACCTTCATCTTCATCACCTCATAGCTAGTGGCTAAGAGCCACCCTGCTCCATTCGTTTAACGGTAGACCAATGGCTGGGCCTTCAGCCCATTACTCCTATCCCTCACTGGAATTTATCCTCTGTTCCTAGATCCTAGAGATTCAGGACTGAATCCTTTTTCATTTTAATGAAAATCTTTTTATATTCAAATATGCTTAGTTTTTACTGATAAAGGATAATCCCCGCACCGATGTGGACTATGTCCAAAAAGGTGAAAGAATTGCAAAGATGTAAGCCCTGTGCCGTTGGGCTCGAAGGAGATATATGACACACATACTGTTAGGCTTAACGACAGGTGGTCAAGGGCTAAATCCCTACGCTCTATCATTAATAAAAATGAGTTAAATGAAAGTGTAGGGACAAACAGTTGTGTAGAGCCTTATTGGGTATACCATATGGGGACACATTTTTTATATTGCAATACTTTAAAACATTCATAATTTAAAAACTTTACTTTGCCACTAGAAGGAGCAAAGCTTGCCTTTCATTTGTCAAATAGTTTTATGAAGCTGTGGTCTCTTGAGTAGACTGCAATAATTTAGGAAGCTCTACAACCTTTTGCTTTATTATTTCTACTTTCCTAACGTTGCATATTTTCTTTGCTGCTTTAGTTATTTCTTGAGCTAGGCTGCCTTCTTGCTCACTAAAAACTGCTAATTTTACAAATTCGTCGAACGTTAATTGACTACCCTTATTTTCTATTATATCTCTCATAATTTTTCTTATAGCTTGCTTTTGGCTTGTTTTACATCTATATTGTGTAAAAACGGCAGATGTGACTCTTACTTTAGCTCCATCTTTTGTTGTTACATTTAATATTATAGCGATTTTGCTACTTCTTCTTCTAGTTAAACTTCTTAAATAATCTCTCAGTAGCTCATGACCTTTAAACACTGTATAAGCATTATCTTCGTTTATTGAATTAACTTGGAATTTAAGTTTTGTATTTACATGAGAATAGTCTCCCGTTATATCAAAAAGAGTTATTTCAACAGTTCTTTTAATAACTTTTTCTTCTGAATCAGCTGGGGTTAATCCTATTTGAATTTTCCCAAATGCATCTGGTGATATTACATTATACCATCTCTTTAACTTCCAAGTATCCTTTACTGAAGCTTTTGTTCTCTGCCTTGGCAATCTATCACACCTTGTTTCTCTTCGCACATTTAGAAATAAAGGTTCGAGGTTTTAAATACTTTGCAGTATGTCTCCTAGTTTAATTAAAGTATTAATTTAACTCAAAAATAAAAGTTTGAAATTATCTTTTATTAAATTTTAAAACATTTTAAACACTTTTTATGTTACTCAAGATACTGTAAAAATAATATATAAGTCTATTATCAATTAAAATTTACAGGAATCCAAAGGCTAATTCAAGGTAAGGATGATAGGTTTGAACAGCAGTTATGTTAAATTCCATAGTAATGGAGAAAAAGTACTATGTGATATATGTGGTAAAAAGAATGCACTATATAAGTGTAAAATATGTAAAAGGAATGTATGTGAAAATGATTTTTATGACGAAATTGGAGTATGCAAAATTTGTGCCGCTTCTTTATGTGAAATATGTAAAACAAGGCTTTCAGTTACTTATTGCCAATATTGTGGGAAATTAGTTTGCACAGAGGATTCAATTCAATTAGACAATGTAAGAAGAATTTGTATAGAATGCTTTAAAGAAAAGAAATACCTTGTGACTAAAGTTAGTAATGAACATACGCAAGGAGCAGTTAAACTTGCAAAAAGAATAATAAAATTATAATTTTAAATTTTATTATCTTTGATAAAAAGAAACGTTACACCTTATATTTCTATTTAAATAAAGTTTTTGAATTATGGCTTTGCTAGCAATTTACAAAGCAAATTTAATTGGATCAATTTATATACAGTTAAAATCAAATTATATTGAAAAATTTTAATTATGTTTAATATTTGCAAAATAAATAGATATAGTTAATACCTTCCAGCTAAAATAAAATAGCTGGGGGCTAAGGATTAATGAAAAGAAAGGATCAAATAAAAGTAGACATTGATAATAGTAAAATTGTTGTAGATGGAAGGAATTATGACGCAACCCATGTTTTAATACAAGGAGGTCACCAACTATCAGGCGAGATAAATCCCTCACAAGTAAAATTAACAATAATATTTGATGATACTCCACAAGTAGAACCTACTATGGAAGAAGCAATGAAAGTAGTTGCAAATGGCTCAGAATTTTTTATAGATGTTTTGGGTGAAAAGACAAAAAATGAGGCAGAAACAGAAGAGGGATACATTCTTTCAGGTGATGTAGTAACTATAAAATTTGAGTCTGATGAAAATGGAGAGGATTTATTAATAAAAGTGCCAAAAGTAGGTGCACTTAGAACAAACAAGCTATATATAGACCTGGAAGGAGAAATTTCATCAAATATAATGATACAACCTTTTATAATAGGTGCAATAAGTGTTAGAGGTCCAATTAAAGTTAAAGTTCAAGTATCGGGCGATTCAATAAGAGTATTGAGGGAGGATTATAAAACAAATAATGAAGAAAAGAAAATTGTTAGTGAATCTACAGCCCAAAATTCTTAATTAAAATATTTTTTAATTAAGAGTCTTTTATAGGGAAGTTAAAAATATTGTAAATAAATATTTTTGATTTATGTTTAATTTATATCATCATTAGGAGATTCTTCGAGCTTCTTCATTACTACTGGATTTTTGACTTTGTTTAGTTCTTCTTGAGGAACATATTTAGGTAAGCTATATCTAGTATGAGTTAGCTCTGCAATTTCATTTTTAGCCTTAAGCCCGCTTAATATTCTCCTTAACCTATCTTCTCCAACAATTCCTTGAAATATTATTTTTAGGTCTCTCCAACTGATAGGGGTTTTTGCTTCTTCTAATACATCTAATACTAATTTTTCTATATCTGAATCATCTAGTGCTGTTGTGACACTAAGCCCTGATTCATCAACTAAAGATGATTGAAGATTTTCATATTCCTTAAATATTTTAGCTCTGATAGATTCTATTAGTTCCTTTTTGTTTTGGTCGTCAGTAGATAACGGCATTTCGCTCACCTCTTTATCCTATATATATAGAATAACCAAGGTATATAAAGTATTATATATGTTTTAACTCTTATACCTATTAAAATTTTACTTAAATAATTAAAATTTATTTTACTTATTATTATAATTATAAAAGTTAAAAGCATTACAAGAGATTGAAAGAGTTAAGCAAATGTGTTACAATCTATTTGCACTTAAATATTTCATGAGAGTTCACGTCTCTATCTACAACGCATCCAGGATATATTAATGCATATGGACCTATTTTCTTCCCTGGTAATATTGATACATTTATCCCTGTTTGAGCATGTTCTCCTATTATAGAACCTAATTTTTCCATACCAGTATCTATTATATCTTCTTTTACCTTCATTTTTATAGGTTTATGATCAAATCTTAAATTTGCGGTTATTGTACCAGCACCTAGGTTTACATGTTCTCCTACTATACTATCTCCAACATAGTTAAAATGAGGTAATTTTGCATGGTTCATTATTATAGATCCTTTGACTTCTACAGAATAACCGACGCTAGAATTATCAATTAATATTGTATATGGCCTTATATGAGATGAAGGTCCTATTGATGTATTTCTAGATATGAAAGCGGGTCCTTCTATAACTGTATAAGGCTTTATTTCTGCATTTTTATCTATAAATACGTTACCTTTAATTATAACTGTTTCATGTACTTCCCCCATAATTACTTGATTTTTTATCTCTTCATCTAAAGCTAGCCTATTTGCAAGTAATAGCTCCCATGGCCTTCCAATATCCTGCCATTCGTTTCTATGTATTTTTAAAACAGAAATGTCAAATTCCTTTATCATATCTCTTATTGCATCAGTTACTTCATATTCATTTCTAGGAGAAAGTCTCAAACTATCTAAATATTTTTTTGCTTCATATGGGAATCTAATTATACCAGCAAAAATTGTATTAGAATTATATTCATTGCTTTTTGGCTTTTCTTTTATTTCTTTAACAATTTCATTTTCAATTTTAACAACTCCATAATTTATTGGATTATTTACATCAGTAACAACTATACCTGGCGATTTTAATTTAATTAAATTGTTGTAAACATTATTTGACAAATATAAATCAGAATATACTATAAGATAGTCATCCTCTCCTCCATAATCCATAGCTAATTTAATAGCATGTCCTGTACCTTTTTCTTCTATCTGGTCCAAATACACAATATTTTTATTGTTTTCAATACACTTATTTATGGTATCTATAACTTGTTCCTTTTTGTATGATATTATTATTATAATTTTTTCGAAATTAAAATTTTTAGTTAGCTTTTCTAGATGTCTACAAATTAAAGGTTTATTTAATATAGGCATAAGCGTTTTCTGTGAAGTTTCTGTAAGAGGCTTTAATCTTTCTCCTTTGCCTCCTGCCAACAGGACAAGTTTCATTATTTTCACCTATATAATTTTTCTAACTCTCCATGGTTTATTATTTTTATCTATCTCAATTATTTTCATGTTTTCTAACGAATTTAAATAACCTATAATGCTTCGTGCTGCTATATACAAAATGGGTCCGTAAAGATCTGGGTAAAGTTTTGGTAATAATTCGTTTATTCGAACCCAATCTTTGTTTACTAATGAACTTAATTGAAGCATTTTCTTTTCTTTACCAGCTATTATATCAGTTAGCCATTGTTGAGCCTCATTTCTTGTTATATCTGGTCCATGGCCTGGATGAATATAATCCCAATCGTTTAGACTAAGCACCTTGATCATGGATTCTTGGTATTTTAGAAAATCAAGAAGTGTAAGGCCTCCTCCAGGTAATATGTTATCGCCTGCGAAAAAATGATTTGATATAAAATAACATAAATGATCATCACTATGACCAGGACATTTTATATATTTAATTATATTTTGTTTTATAGGTTCGCATTCATCTATTGGTATATATTCATTGCTTCCTAGTGCATTCATTACATCATCATAATAATTTATTGTTTGGTCTACTATTAGTTTTATTTGATCATTTATTTTTACAGATTTCTCATCATACCCAAAGATTTCTGCAATTCTCATAGCACTGTATTTGAAATTTCCTTGGATTAATTGCTTGTAAGTATCTGGATTCATACATATTTTTTTATTTTTGATGCCCGTTATTCCATAAACATGATCCCAATGTCCATGGGTAATTAAAATATAGTTAACCTGGTTTATGTACTTTGCTAGGCTGTCTTTTGATGCTCCACTATCAATGAAGATTGTGTAATCGCTATTTTTAATCAAATAATAGTTAGCAGGTCTGTCTAATGGAACATTATAGCTTTCTAATCTTATTATTTCCATGTTATTTTTCCCATGGAATAGATAAAATTTAGTGGTTAAAAATGTAAATTACTAGTTTTTACTGAAGATGTAAAAAATATATGATCTAAAAATTAAATCAAAAACTAAGATTACATGTACTATTTTTATTAATTTTTAACAAATTGTCAGTTGGATTAGGACTCCTCATAGGTACTAACCTTGGACAGTCCGGGTTCTTCACATCATCCATATATGCTATATATGGTAAGAGTATTTAAATTATGGTTTATGCGGAATAATAGCTTATTTCTTTCTATTGACAATTTACTAAATAATTTATAAAATATTTTTAAAATTTTGGTAAATAGTTCTTGAGCTTTAAGATAGGGTTTAATAAGGATACAAACTGAATTTTTACCTATTTTCCTTATATGAGCCGTAATATTATAGTAAGATCGGTGCATAAAATTGTCAAGTGTTGATGAATTTAAAAAGATCGATAACATAATGTTCCCTCTAGGACAAATATCTGATGAAAAAGGAGAAGAACTTGTTAGTCATATAGTTAATTTATTGAGTATGGCAGGAACCCAGAGCTCAAGTATCAAATTGCAATTTTCAACTTATGCTAGCATGTTATTCGATGAACTAATAACAAGAATAAATCTCAGGCTTTATGCACAAAAAGGACTAAGTGTTATAGGTTATCCGCTAGCAGATGTTGTAGATTTGATAGATTGTTTAGGCGAGAGAGCTATAACAAGTCTATTAGTTAACGCCGTAAAAATATTTAATAATGAAGAGGCAGAATTCGATAATGATGTAATTGATATATATTCAGACTGTCTTGGTTGGTTAAAGAAACCTTCCGAATTAGACAAGGAAACTTTGGCAGCATCTATTTTCGTTTCGTTTACAGGAGCATTAAATAAATGGCTCAATAGTTTGAGTTAATTTTACTTAAAAATTAGTTTTATTTAGGTTGTAGTTTTAATTAAATTTCATAATAATTTAAAATTTTGAATAATATAAAAAATTTAAATATAACTTCCCTATTATTAAAGAACTAGGATAAGCCTTGGTTAATCCCATAGGTTCATGGATAGATTTTGGCTATTGGGGAGAAAGAGTTCTTAGCATGGTAGGTATAGGGATTCATTGGGGAATCTTACAATATGTTTTGGGATTGCCATTTGCAGCATTTATATTACAATTGATTTATTTGAGAACAAAGGATAAAGATTATCTGAGGATTTCAAAGACTTTGGTTAAAGCTATGGCAATAGTTTTTGCCGTAGGTGCAGCTACCGGAACTCTGGTAGAATTTGGTTTAATTGTTGTTTGGCCAAACGTATTAACAGCTGTAGGTAAATGGCTCTATTTCCCTATGTATGCAGAAGTCTTCGCGTTTATAATGGAAGTTATGATAACGTATCTTCTATATTATGGATGGGATAAATTATCAGATGTTACTAGAACCATCTTAACATTTTTTGCATTTATAGGTCCTTGGTATTCAGGAGCAATGATACTTTCTGCTAATGCATACATGAATGTTCCAACAGGATTGCTTCCGGATTACAATGCAACAACAGGTCAGTGGCTCTATTCTCTTGGATACCCCAAGCTTTTGTTAGACGTTCCTTCGGCATATGTCGCTATATTGAATGTTACAAAATTAGAATCTTTGGGTATGACAATTAAAGGTACGACAAGTGATGGAGTGTTAGTATATATTCCAGTCACCATAGTTAACAGGCTAGTATATGAATCATTTAATCAATACACGGTGAATCAAAGTATATTGAAGGCAGTTTTAAATAGTAACGTATTGTCAAACCAAGCGGTGATGCAAACACCTGTATTGAATATTGTAAATGCAATAATGGACTCTACGGTAAAGTACTTTGGGATATATACTTATTTGTTCCAATCACCTGATTTTATACCTACAATGCTTCACAGCATAGGAGCCGGACTTGTAGTTACTGGCTTTACTATGATTGCAGGTTTCGGAACAAGATACCTAAGCGTTAAAGATGAGAAATACAAGAAGTATTTAGAAAAGGCACTAAAGTTTTCAATTATATTTTCATTAATTGTAATAATATATGAAGGATTAATAGCAGGTGACATGATGGGAAAAACAGTTGCTAAATATAATCCTGAAAAATTTGCTGCTATAGAAGGAACTCAACCAGGATTTACATCTATCGCTAGCTTACTGCACTTAGATAAAATAGAAGCGTTTTTAGCTTATAGCTCATTCTCTGCACACCTACCTAACTATTCACAAATACCTCAACTTTGGGGGCAATTAGGTAATTTCGGTGTAAATGTGTCTAGCTATTTACCGCCCTTGATAATAGACTACTCATATTATGCAATGGTAATTACCGGAGTTTTACTTGGAATATATGCATTGATATTGACTGGATATCTATTATTTAGAGGTGTTAACAAGATAAATAGGTTCTGGTTATATTTGGGTATTCCAGCAGCAATACTAGCTCAGTTTGCGAGCCTAATGGGATGGGGAACAAGAGAAATAGGAAGGTTACCATGGATTGTTTATGGTGTAATGGCATTAAATGTAGGTAGTACGTTAAACCAGCCGGCTTTATGGCAAGATGTTTTAGTAAGCCTGTTCTATGTTATAATAGTCATTGCATTGGTTTATACTGTTTATAGATTCCTTTGGGTACCTAGCAAAAAAGAAATCTTAGAAGAGGTGAAATAAAATGGTTATGGTATCTGTTTTTTGGCTTGCATTTAATTTTGGGATTCATATAGTTCTAGTGAATATAATAATTGGATTAGCAGTATTGGTACCTTTATTTAAATATTTTGGCATGAAAAGAAACGATTCGGACTTAGTTAATTTGTCAAGAAAAATGATGAAATGGTATGCCATCACATATGGAGTAGCAGGGGTATTTGGCACAGCTTTTACAGTATTTTTATTTTCATTTTATCCATTCTTTACAGATGTTATAGGTAATTTGCTACTTGTTCCATTTGGTATATCAATAGTATTTGTTGGCTTAAATTTCTTTAGCTTAATAGCCTATTGGTATGGATGGGATCATTGGAGCTCAAAGACACATAACTTAATAGGAATACTAATGGGGGCTTCAGCTATTATGATCCCCTTCGGATTTAGACAAGTTTTTGCATTTTTAAATGAACCAATTGGATTAAGTTTTTCGTCAACTAATCAACCATACTTGAATGTAATTACAGCGTATACTAATCCAACTTTCTGGCCTATATACTTCAAGAGTATAGATGGGGCTTTAACTGCAGGCATGATTGCAACAATGGGAGGTTTTGGTTTAATATATTTAATTAATAGTGAAAATAAGAAATATTTTGAAAAATCAATAAACATGTTATTACTACCATCGCTTATTGGTTTGCTTCTAATGATACCATTAGGTTTCTGGTATTTAGAATCTTTATCTGGAATACCATACAAATTTAACAATATAATGGGAGGGCTTGGATGGGTCATAGGAAATGATGGAATATCATACAATTTCAGCTGGCTTTTTGTTTTGAGCATGATTTTAACTGCTATTCAAGTACTCGCAATAATTTACATATTTTATAAAGGGATTAAAGGCTCCTTAATATCAAAAGGAACTGCTTATTCATCGGTTATTGCTGCTGCCTCTGCTGTAGGTACAATAGAAAGTATGGAGATGCTAAATGCGTTTAGCCAATATCCAAGATTTATAGCATCATTAGGAAATCAACAAATAGCTTCGCTTCCATATCCATGGAATATAACATTATCAACAGCGTTGAATTTAACAGACTATAATTCTTTAGCAGCAGCACCTTTTGCAACTTTCTTCACTTCAGTTATGATGGCGCTAATGATAGTAGTTTTGGGAATATTCATTTATGTTATATTATTTAAAAAATAATTTTTAATATTTTTTAATTTCTAATTCTAGTTAAATTAAGTTAAAGATAAAAAATAAGTTCAAATATATTTAAAAACAGATTAAAACAAATTTGATATAAGTGGTGGTGAAGATGCCAAAAGAAATGATATGCAGCTTTTGTGGAAAATCAATAGAGCCGGGAACAGGAAGAATGTATATAGGACCGAGAGGAGAAATTCTATGGTTCTGTAGTAGCAAATGTTATAAAAATTCAATTAAGCTTGGTAGAAAACCAAGAGAATTGAAATGGGTAGCAAAGCTTTCTAAAAAAATTATTTAATTTCATAAAAACAAATTATTTAAGAGTTTAAAATTTTGTAGGATTTAAAATTAAAAGATTAAATATTAGCAAATATCTTTTGAGGCCAAGGAGACCAAAGAAAATTCTCTTTAATATAGTGGGGGTTTGGGCTTCATTGAATTTTTATGAATTTATATCTAATTCTCAGCCCTTGGGCTTCACCAGGGTCACGGGATAACCCGTTACCCCTCCGCCCCTTTAG
>NZ_JBMFIW010000033.1:0-10034 GCF_049974385.1 Caldisphaera sp.
CCTCATTCCATATAGCTTTCCGCTAAACAATACCAATATGGAAACGAGATCTTCAACTATTTCTTGTTCTGGTGTTTTGTCCTCATTGTCTAACACTACTATTTCGCAGTTGTGTGCTTTGCATACTTCCTCAATTATCTCGAAATTGAACCTTACTAGCCTGTCTGGATAAGCAACAACAACTTTTAATACCTCGTTATTCAGTGTCATCCTCAACAACTTAAGGAATCCCTTCCTCTTCACGTTTAACCCAGATCCAACGTCTGTTATTACTTGGTCGTAATCCTTAACTTTCTCCTCAAGGTATTTTACTTGGTTTACTAAGTCATCTTTTTGTGTGTTTGATGATACCCTAGCGTATAGTATTACTTTCCTCTTCCTTACTATACCCATTAACTTCTCAACATCCTCTTCCTTGAACCTCCACTTTCCACTTTCTAATATTACTGGTTTTATGTACCCTTTCTTAACATAGCTCTGTAACGTACGGTATGATATTCCTAGGCGTTGGCATACTTCCTTAGGCCTCAGCATCGCTCAGTACCATAATTGAATTCACATACAAAGTATATAAACTTCACGGTTTATCGGAAACTGTTGACGACGGCTATTTTACTCAAGAAATACGAGATGAACTATGAAGAATATAGATAAGGGAGCAGAATCTTGCTCTTTCTTGTTCTGAAGGGCTAGATTTCTTAAAGTCTCAAGGGTTAATTTTATTTAATGGAAGCTATTTTTATTCTTTCCTTAGGTATTCGAAAGTAAAATCATTTCAACTCCTTATACTTAAATTTAACCTAGAGGATGCATTTCAACTCTCCTTATTTTTAATTTGGTAGGAATAGAGTCTTACTTCACTTTTCAGTAAAACATATCCCATTTGACTGCTATATTATCTAATCATTTAGAACAACACTTAAAGACATCATTACTTTAAAAGACAAAGTTTGAGGTCTATTTTATCATCCAAACCGATATAATTCTTAAGATCTAAGGGAACTGCTTTTCTAAGTGTGGAGAAGGATTTGCTCTCAATAAACATCTTTACCTTTTCTTAACTTTTAAAAATAGAATATATTAAACTATGAAAAATACGCTAAATTAATAGAATCATTGGTTAAATTGTTAAAGCAAATATATGCATATATCCCATTATTTAAGTTAGCAGTGAAATTTCTATCAAATAAATATTCGTTTTCCAATAAAAATTCTCCATTGCTTTTTATTAAATTAAAGAAAATATTTTGATTACAATTAGTATCGTAAGTAATTCCATCGATGAATTTATAAATGATACTCTGATTAGTATTTAATTTAGAATAATAGACTTCTGGGTTATAATTATCATTAGAAGTGAAGTATAAATAATTATTTATATTAGCAAATATAATGGGATTCAATATAAATGGGGATACATTTATTGGATGCAAAGTTAAATAATATGTTAACTCATTTACATTTTTCAAGGTAAAACCAGGTATAGAATTATAATATTGGATTAAATAGGGGAAATAAACAAGATACGAATTGTAATATTGTGCCTGAAAAATCTGAACATTATTGTTTAAGACCCTTGATACATTTCCTAGATTAGTATTAAATAATACTTCAGGATATTGGAAATGTATGGCTGAAATTGCTTTGTATAAACTATATGCAATACTAGGACTTTCATTTGCAAATAATAATTTATACTCTATATAATTGTCGTAAGGCAGTAAAAAATATGATTTTTCATAATTATATTTGTAGATTTTTTCCAATTTAAGAGATATGTTTATATTAAATGATTGAGAAGATCCTATATTAGAGTAATAAAAAACGAGAGGGCCAGATGTAATGCTATATCCACTTATTTTTCCTGAACCAACATATGTAGCCTGATTGTTATTTCCGTTAATTAGAGTATTAGTATAATTTAAAGTGCCACTATAATTATTAATGTTACCATACAAAGATAATATAGGGGCATTATTAGCAATTATAGGCATTAAAAATACTGAGGCAGTAAAGGTAATATATCCTTTAACAAGCCCGTTAATGAGATAAAATGCAGTATCATTAGAATAAAAATATAAATATATAACACAATCTTGACTACTATAATAAGCTCCTGCATACATGTCTATCTTTGTATCATTTATATAATAAAGAAATACCACACCATTATTATTAATATCTATTTGATTTCCATTAATATTGAATATAATATTCAAATTGCTGTTGATGTTACCGTTTACACTAATGTTTAATTGATCTGTTGTGTTGATATAATAGTATTTCGTTTTTGGTGGATTAAAAGATATAAAATAGGAATCATTATATAGTACGTCATATTTCTGGCTATAAGTTTTTTTCAAAGATGTATTATTTATTAAAAATTTACAAGAAAAATAATTAAGACTGGGGTTTATTGATGTTTTATTAAGGTTCGGATCATAATAAGGATTATATGTTAAAATTGCACCATAACTAGTAATTAAAGATACAGTAACATTCTGAGTACAATTGTAATCTTTCACTAAAGGAATAACTATATACCTTATACTCGAGTTAATTGTTCTTATTATTCCTTGGTTTCCTAAAGTAACAACTATATAAGATAAACTCAATGAATAATCGCTGGTAACTAATAAATATAGGCCACTACTATTATAAATCATGCTCATCAATGGAGGATTATATGTTTCAAAAACTCTTTTTTGATATGTGCCTATAATTTGAGATGACTCTTTAATTTCATTCAGGTAGAAGCTATAAAGAGTTGTTGCAGATACTAAAACTATAGTTATAACTATAATGCTTCCAACCATTTCACTTAGATTCCTTTTCAATTTGTACACCTAATATTTTAGGTAAATTTTAAAAAGAGACAGACCCTAAAAAACTATATTTATGCGGGACTAATTAATTTTTGCCAAGAAAAAAGGATTATTTCCGTATAAAAATACTATCTAAGTATAAATCAAAATTAATATAAAAACTATAGATGCATATAATTATAGGGATAAAATTGGATAGAGTGCTATATATAATAGAAAACAATGGATATAGCATTAAAGATCTAGATAATTTAAAAGAAAAACTAAACAATTTAGGGTGTGCCCATACAATAAGGGTTTCTATTACTCATTTAGAAATTGTAGCATTTTGTAAAGATTCAAAAACGTTAAGAGACAAAATTACAAAGTCTATTGGATCAAGAATATTAGATATTTTTATTGGAGAACCCGAAGTCAAAAATGGTAAAGAATTATCTGATTTTATTTCATTTCTTGATAATGAACTCTTTTGGCTTGCACATACATTTATGGAAAATCCTTGGAAATCTTACAACGACAAAAAGCTGCAATCGCTTGTTTTATATGCTGGAGCATTAGCTAAAGCCCAAGAAGGAGATAAAAAAGCTGCAATTAACTTAATTCAAATGGCTAAAGATCTTGGAGGAGATGAACTTATAGATATGGATTGTGCAATAAAACAAATAGATTTGATTTTCCAAAATCAAAGAACTTCTGCATCAAGATGCCTTAATGTTGAACAAATAACAAACCATATGAGGCCAAAAACATGAAAATAGGCCTAATAGTAAACCCTATAGCAGGAATGGGTGGAAAGGTAGGTCTAAAAGGTACTGACGGGAATTTATATGAAAAAGCAATAGCTTTAGGAGCAACCCCGATATCTGCTAATAGAACAATAGAATTTCTAAATAGTATACATCTATATGATAAGTTTACTTTTCTTGTACCTAATGGCGTTATGGGAGAATATGTAATAAGGCAAAGTAAGATAAAAAATTATTTAATTATTAATTGTGCACATGATAATTTTAGCACTAATAAATTTGATACTATTAATTGTGCAAAATTAATTAGCGGCCAAGTTGATGTTTTGGTATTTTCAGGAGGCGATGGAACCGCAAGAGACATTTATGACGCAATAAAAGAGTCAATACCAGTTATTGGAATACCCTCTGGAGTCAAAATGTACAGCGCTATTTTTGCTAAGAGCCCAAAAGATGCCGCTATAACCCTTGAAGATTATTATTATAAAAACGCAGATATAAAATTAAAAGAAATCCTCGATATTGATGAGGACGAATATCGAAAAAACAAATTATCAATAAGGCTATATGGTTATATGAAATCTTTTTCGGCTGAAGGAATGATTTCATCAGGTAAACAAGCCTTTTTCAGTATTGATGAGGACGAAATAGAAGGAATATCAAATTATCTTAAAGAACTAATAAACCCTGAGTTTATTTATATAGTGGGTCCTGGTTCTACGACTTATTACGTTTTTAAAAAAATTGGAATAGAAAAAACATTATTGGGAGTAGATATTATTAAAAACAATAAAATTATTAAAAGTGATGCGAATGAAAAAGATATTTTAATCTCATTAAGTAATGAAAGGTCTAAGATAATAGTAACTCCTATAGGTGGGCAAGGCTTTTTATTTGGGAGAGGAAATCAACAAATAAGCTCAGAAGTTATCAGGCTTGTTGGAAAAGAAAACATTATAGTCATATCAACTAAATCTAAAATTTCATCACTCAAGTATCTTTTAGTCGATACAGGAGATCCAAAAGTTAATGAAATGCTTAAAGGATATATAAAAATCATTATTGGTTATAGACAAGAAAAAATAATGAAGATAGTTTAACTTGCTTTATTTTTTGGCAAAAATAATAAGCATTCTACTTCTCTTCCATTTTCTAGTTCAATTAGTTCTGGTGTCTCGTATTGATATAATTTTAATACTACATGCCCATTCTCTTGGACAATATCTTTTATAGACAATAATGGCTTATAGTTCTCTTTTTCTATGTTTATTATTTCCTTTAATTTGTTAATATCAACATTATTTGCAATTAATTCTAACTCATTTTTAATTTCTACATTAGCATTAGTAAATTCTGTAAAATATTTAGTATCAATTAAATAATCTAATGTTGGTTTAACTTCATCAGCTGTCCAACCACATGTTGGCAAAGCTACGGGACATCTCGGATGGAACCTGCATCCTTTTGGTGGGTTGATTAAATTAGGTGGATCGCCTTTTAATATAATCCTTGCCTTAATTCTCTTTATTTGCGGGACTGCAGATATCAATGCTTGAGTATATGGATGTTCTGGATACTTAATAATATCGTTTTTAGAACCTTTTTCCATAATTTTACCCGCATACATAACAAAGACCCTATCTGCCATATAGGAAACGACAGATATATTGTGAGTTATTAATAACATGGATATATTATACTTTTCTCTTAATTCTTTGAGAAGTTCCAAAATTTCTGCCTGTATAGACACATCTAAAGCGCTGGTAGGTTCATCAAGTATAACTAATTTAGGATTTGTTGCTATTCCTCTAGCCAATGCGACTCTCTGTCTTTGTCCTCCACTTAACTCATGAGGATATCTATAACTAAACTCTCTTGGCAATTGAACTTCGTCTAATAACTCTAATACTCTTTTTTTAGCTTCGTTACCCTTTAAATAACCAGTTTCTATAATTGGCTCAGCAATTATATCTTCTATTTTTAACCTTGGATTTAATGATGAATATGGATCCTGAAATACTATTCCAACATTTCTTCTAAATTTCTTCAACTCATTTCCATGCAATTTAGTAATAGAATATTTATCAACAATTTTTTTAATTGCGTTATCATCTTTGTTTTTTAACGCTATATCGAATTCATCTAATTCTTTATCAGGTATATTATAAAGAATTTCTCCTGAAGTTGGTTCTATAAGTCTAATCAAAAGTCTACCAAGAGTTGATTTCCCTGAACCGCTTTCTCCAACTAAGCCAACTATTTCTCCTTCTTTTATCTCAATATTAACATCTTCCACTGCTCTAATCTTAGCGTTTTTTACCCCTTTAACATCAAAAAATTTGCTTAAGTTTCTAGCTGCTATTATCATGATTTACCACCTTCATACAGAAAACATGAAACATAATGATCTTCACCAACTTTTATTAAATCGGGCCTTTTTTCTGCACATATTGGCATAGCATAAGGACATCTATCCCTAAACATACAGCCTTTTGGAGGATTCCTCATATCAGGAACTTCTCCCTTTATACCCTTTAGTTCGTGAGCCTCAATAGTTGGTATTGCTTCCATTAGCATTTGAGTATAAGGATGCTTTGGTTGATCAAATATCGCATCTTTGTTGCCAACTTCAACAACTTGGCCTGCATACATTATTGCAATTCTATCAGATACTTCTGCCAAAACTGACAAGTCATGAGATATAAACATATATGATGAATTTATGCTCTCTTTTAATTCTTTTATTAGCTCAAGAATTTGTGCTTGAATTGTTACATCTAAAGCGCTAGTAGGTTCATCAAGTATAACTAATTGAGGACTATTAATCATAGCAGTAGCTATAACTATCCTCTGTCTTTGTCCCCCACTTAACTCATGAGGATACATATATACCATTTTATCAGAATTAGGAATTCCTAACAGACCTAAAAATTCTGATGCTTTCTTATAACCTTCTTTAATTAATTCTCTTTTAATAATCCTTCCAAATATTGGTATTTTTGAGAAATTAGGTAATTTATTTTCTTTCTCAATTGTTTCTAAATAATTTTTAACAAAAGAGTTTATTGGTTCACAGCATAGCTTTTCTATCATTTGCTCTTTTTTCAAATCATGCAAATCCTTCCTTTTCCATATAGCTAATATTTGATCTTCCAAACCCATAATATTTTTCTCTTTTAAATATTCCCTAAATTTCTCATTAGGTCCGTTCTCCTTTAATATTTTTACTAAAGCCTTTGTATCTTCTTTTTTAGCTCTTGACCTTGATAATCTTCTGCTTGCTAATAGACCCGGACTATGGTATAATAAAACTTCAGCAATTTGATACCCAACTTGAAGTAATGGATTTAATGTTGTCATAGGTTCTTGAAATACCATAGAAATTTCTTGACCTCTTATTTTAGACATTTCATTGTTAACCTTTTTTAATACATCTGCATTTTTAGATGGCTTGAATTTTTTAGTGTTTTTATAATAATCTTTTAATGGCTTTAAATAATCCCTTCCATTTATTAATATTCTACCATCAACGACTGCAGCATTTCTAGGAATTAAACCCATAATTGCTCTTCCTAATGTACTTTTCCCACAACCACTTTCTCCTGCTATTCCTAAGACTTCTCCCTTCCTTATTTCCAGATTAACTCCATTTAATGCTTTATAAACTCCTCTCCTAGTATAATAATGTAAGTGAAAGTTCTCGACCTTAACTATAGGAGCTAAATTGCTTTTTAATTGATCAGATTCCACTATAGCTCACTCCTCCTCCTGGGATCGATAACGTCCCTAAACCCATCACCCATAAGATTTACTGCCAATGCAAATAAAACTATAAATAAACCAGGTATTATCATAGCCCAAGGGGCAGTTTGAATGTAGTTATATCCTAAGCTAGTTAAATATCCTAATTCAGGTAAGTTAGCTGCAGGCAAGAAACCTATAAACGCTAACGCTGATATAGTAAGCATTATAGTGCCTAAATCCAATGAGATTTGAACAAATACCGGAGGCAATGAATTAGGAAGAATGTGTTTAAACATTATCTTCAAGTTAGTAGTTCCAGCAGCTCTTGCCGCCTCTATAAAAGTTAATTCCTTTGTTTCCAAAGTAATACTCCTTGCATACCTTGCATATAATGGCCACCAAACTAATATTAGAGCTATCATCATACTTTGTAAAGTTCTACCCAAAACATAACCTATAGCTATTGCCAACACTAAATAAGGTATACTGAATACTATATCAGTTACTCTCATTAAAACCTCATCAATCCATCCACCAAAATAAGTTGCTATTATCCCTACTACCAATCCTATAATTGCACCAGGTATAACTATTTCGAGGGATAACCAAAAGTCAAGTCTTATAGATTTTATAATAGCATTTAATAAATCTACTCCAGGATAAGTAGTTCCAAAAGGATGCTTAAATGAAGGTGGTTGTGGTATTGGATTTGCATAATTTGGTGTTAATTGATAAGGATGCTTAAATGGTAAAATTTGAGGGAAAAATTGTAATATTAAAGCATCAAAGAAATAGAATAGAAAAATTATTAACCCAGCAACAGCGGATTTATTTGAAAAAAATACCTGCAAAGAAAGCTTTAATTCTCTGAAGCGATCGGGTTTAGCATTACTTTTACTCATCTTTCATTACTCACCTCAATATCTTATTCTTGGATCAATCTTAGCGTAGATTAAATCTAGCGCTAAACTAGTTACAACTAATATTATTCCAAATAACAATGTACCGCCCATAATTCCTCCCATATCATTATTTATCATGGCATCTGTTAACCACATTCCTATACCAGGATAGGAAAAAACATCTTCAATTACAACAACTCCGCCTAAAAGACCTGCTACCAAATATCCAAAGTTTGTTATTACTGGAAGCAATGCATTATTTTTTGCGTGCAAATTTATCACAACTTTTTCTGGAACACCTTTGGCTCTGGCAAAGTTAACAAAATCTTGATCTAGAGTTTCAAGCATTGTACCTCTCATTAACCTTACAAGGGCTGCCATAACTCCTAATGCTAATGTTACAGATGGCATTATTAGATGTAAGAATGCATTTCCAGCAACAACAAGATTACCATGTATTAATGCATCTATTAATAATATATGGGTCGGATATGATATACCATTGCGATACCATGAAAGATCTGCAACTAAACTTGGATTAACAGTTCCATTTATTGGCAATATTTTTAACCATACTGCAAAAATTATTATAAGTATTATTCCTATTAAATACCATGGCATTGCATAAAATGTAAGACTACCAACTCTAATAACATTATCAGAAGGTTTGTCTCTATTAACTGCTGTGTGTACCCCTAATGGAATTGAGATTAACCATATTAATATAGCAGCAAATATAGTAAGCATTAAAGTATTTGGAAAGAATAATTCTATTGCCTGTGTAACTGGCCCACTAAATATTGGGGTGTTTGTTATTCCCCATTTACCTTGAAATATTTGTGCTAACCAATAAAAGTATTGTATATAAATTGGGTCATTAAAATGGAATTTTTGATCTAGTTCAGCTATTATTTGCTGTCTTGCAGCACCTGTTAACCTTGGGCTAAGATACATAGCTAGAAGCTTATTAGTGCCTCCAATGTGTATCAGAACAAATACTATTACAGTCAATCCTAGCAATGTAGGTATAAACAGTAACACTCTTCTTAAAGCGTACTGCCAGAGCTTTATAATTCATCCCCTCCGCTATTACAAACTAACTCTAGAGTTTAAAAAGAAATTGAAAAGAAAAAAAGTTATCATTTAGATTTAAAAAGTTTTATTTATATTGGTATTTATCCTTTAACCCACCAGTAATATAATGAATCTGCTGCCCCTCCGATCATTGGGTTTTCTTCATAGCTTATTTGATTATTAAATCCATGCATATATGGCTTTATTATCCAATACGCATTTGGCATTTGAGTGTATACATATAGATAGAGATTGATTGCTATTTGTTCTGCTTGTTTATAGTATTGTTGAGCTGCAGTTGTATTACCTGATTCAGCTGCATTGTCTGCCATTAATATTAAATTATTTAATTCATTATATTGTTGTGATTCATTTGCATATAGTTGTGATAAAAATGTATTTCCTTGTGAAGCGTAGTATTTACTCAAATTCTCAAAATAATTAGAATTAAAGCCATTTACTGATGGATAAGTTGATGTGTTTAGATACATTGCATTAACAAAGTCGCTTGCTAATGGATAGTCAGCCAGCCAACCCAAATAGTAAATTGGCATGGGATTTTGCCCAGGTATTTGATAAGAAATCATGGTTGAAAATGGTACATATAAGGGTTGTGCATGTATATTCGGATCCATTTCATTTAATAATGATGCCCACATAGCAGCTGCTGTGAAATCAACAGTATCACCGCTTGATACTATTATTGGGAAGTTAACTGTTATATTGTAAAAACCTGATTCTTC
>NZ_JBMFIW010000034.1:0-9290 GCF_049974385.1 Caldisphaera sp.
GGAGCTAACTCGGTTTGCCCATAATAGTTAACAAACTTTGCGTTTGGAAATTCTTTCCTCAATCTATTTAATACTTCAACCGGCATTATTGCTGCTCCATAATATATCTTCTCAATAGATGATAAATCGTATTTCTTAAAGTCAGGGTGATTAACAATACCAATCCATACTGTTGGAGGGGCAAACATGCTATTAGCTTTATACTTTTGTATTGATTCCATTATTAGCTGTATATCACCCTTGGGTAAAACAATATTTGTTGCACCGAGCCAAACACCCACTGTAAGAACTGTGTTTTGTGCAGTATGATATAATGGCAATGCATTAATCACTATATCTTTTGATTGAAAATCACCAGAAATAATAACACTAACGTATTGAGATATGAGGGATTGATTTGTGTGTATTACACCTTTAGGCAAGCTTTCAGTTCCACTGGTGTACATTATAGTTACTGGATCCCATATGTTTAATATTTTATCTGGTTCCTTATCACTATAATTTTTCAATATATCATTAAAGTCTACGAATTTTTCGTTATTAATTTTATCCTTCTTATTTAATGCAACAAATTTTTTAACATAGTTAAACTCTGATAAGACATCTTTTATTTGACTATAAAATGAATCATCTAATAAATAAAATTTGGATTCGGAGTTATTAATTTGATAGATTACATCCTTCCCAGTTAAAAGGTAGTTAATCGGAACCAAAACCCCTTTTGCTTTATATGTTCCAAACATTGATATAACAAAATAATCACTATTAAACGAATGAATGGCCACTCTATCATAATCTTTTAGGCCATTTTCTATTAAAAAGTTTGCAAATCTATTAGACAAATTATCTAATTCCTTATATGTATATTTGTTTTCAACATTATTAAAACCATAATAAATTAATCCATGTTTATCTGGATATTTATGAGAGACAAATTTTGGAAAGTCAGCAATAACCCATCTCATAATTTTATTAAACTTTTTCATAAGTCTAATAGAATTATCTTCATTAATCTCAGACAGCAGCAAAGAGAGTTCTTTATCTTCTCCACTCATTTTCCCACCTAATTCAAGTAGGATAAAGTGCGTATAAAAATATAAACACAATACTGTATATATTGTTCAATTATTATTTTTATAATACAAACTAGTTAAGTATATTTTTATAATTAGTATATTTTGTTGCTGTGGTGTGACTATGCCGTTAGATGTTAATGTAGAAAAATGGATAGAAACTCTTCCAAAAGATGTATTTAAACCAAAAAATGTTGAGGAATTTAGAAGATATATGGATGAAGGAGTTAAACTGATTATGGGCTTTTCACCTAAAATCGAAATGAAGGAAATATATAAAATTGAAATTAATGGAACAGAAACTAAAATACCATCATACATTTATATACCCAAAAACGTTCAGACTGATGGAACATTGGTTTATTTTCATGGAGGAGGATTTATTTGGGGTTCATCTTTAAGTTACGATAACATATTAAGATATTTAGCAAATTATTGTAACTGTAAAGTTGCATCAATAGATTACAGATTAGCGCCTGAGCATAAATTTCCAGCAGCTGTTATAGATGCGTTTGATTCGATAAAGTATTTTTATGAAACAGATAAAAAAATAGCTATAGCTGGCGATAGTGCTGGAGGAAATTTAGCAGCAGTAGTAAGTATTTTATCCCGTGACGAAGGAATAAAGTTAAATGCGCAGGCTCTAATTTATCCAACTGTAGGGAACGATATTTTTTCTCAATCAATGAGGGAATATTCTAATATATTTTTAACAAGAGATTCTATGAGATTCTTTTCTAGCATGTATTTAAGTAATCAAAAAGATATATTAGACTTTAGATTCTCCCCAATTTTAGCTAAAGATCATAAGAATTTACCTCCAGCCTTAATAATAACTGCTGAATATGATCCATTGAGAGATCAAGGAGAATCTTATGCTTCAATATTAAATACATCTAATGTCGAAACAGTTCAGATAAGATTTGGAGGCGTTACTCATGGATTTATTTCATTATTGGGATTAATTCCTTCTGCTGAAGTAGCATTGCAAATAGTATCATCTTTTATTAAATCTAGATTTAATAAATAAATTTTTATTTTTTGCTTAAAATTTATATATTTATTTTTTAAATAAGCTACAGGCAAGCAATAAGTGATTAAAATGAATCCAATGATCTATGCTTGGATGTTTTGGATAATAGGAAACACGATGAGCACAATATTTGGAGCGTATTTAGTTAAAAAGTATAGAAATACCTATGGATTACCGACATTAATTGTATTATATTCTATATATTCTGTAGGCGCAAATATCTTAGCTTCAAGAATTACAATATATAATATTATAATACCATTTGTTGTTTCTGGAGGCACGTTGATTTTTCCCTTTGTAAGTCAATTAGATGATATGATAAATGAAGTATATGGAAGAAGGAGAGCTTATATTGCTATAAGTGTTGCATTAATATCAAATATATTGATGGCTACTTTTATATTAGCAGACGCAGTGTTACCAGTTCCTGCTTGGGAAGTAGAGGCAAATAAATATTGGATTCAATTTATGGTTACAGCACCTAGAGTGATGTTAGCATCGTATATAGCTTTTGCTGTCGATGAGCTATGGAATGCCACAATATTCGCCAAATTAAAAAAACAAGCATATAAAACTGAAGAAGACTGGAAATCGAATAGAAAAATTATTGCATTAGTTTTAACAAGAGTAACAACATCAGACGCTTCTACTATGGTAATTGATAGTATAGTTTTTTACCCTATAGCCTTTATTGGAATTCTTCCTTATAATGTTGTTATTAATATGATTTGGATGGGCGCTTTAATGAAATTATTATTAGCAATATTTAATTCCCCTTGGTATATTATTTATAGAATGCTTATAAAAAATGTTAAGAGGGAATTTTAATAATACTAATTAAATTAATAATTTTAAAATATTTTATGATTAAAAATTGACCTTACTTTTTCTCATTATGGATTCGAATGTTTATCTTTATTATATCAGATATTTCTTCCAAGGTTTTTTTCTTAGTATCTATGCCATATAATAACCAAACAAGTGCCCCACTAAAACCTATTATCCACATACCTAAGTTATATATTAGATAGGAAAATTCATTAAACGATGACGTAAAAAATATTGAAGCAACATAAAGTGAATATGCTATTCCTCTAACAATACCTATATTCATACCTCTACTATTAGTAGGGAATAATTCTGGTTCATATACAACTCTTGAAGCCCATCCAAATTCGCCGAAAATCCCATTTAATATTAATAAAACTAGAAATATATTAAACGCTTTAGGTATGTATATATATTGAGGTATAAAGAAAAACATAGTTATTGCACCTCCAAGATATGCTATAAAAGAGAACAATTTTCTATTAAATGAATCAATAAAAAGCAATATTGAAAATCCTGCGACTGTTTCCCCTATATTAGCTGCTAATATTATCCATGAAGTTAACTTCGGAAATAAATAAGGACCAATAACCAAATCCATTAATGCATAAGTTAGAACTATAGTTATTGCCATAGCTATCAAGAAATAGAATCTTACAAAATAATCTTTTTTACTTATATAAATTTTTTCATGTAAATTTTTATAATATTTCCATCTAAACGACTCTGGAATTGAAAACCTCGTTATCACTATTATGAATATAGTTATAGACATTAACGTTGCAAATGATAATTTCTGTATAAACAATGAAAATCCTGTTAAAATAGATAATATAGCTGCCACAACTGCGCCGAAATTTGCAACATTAGTAACTCCAACCAAAACTTTGCCTCTCAAATTCTTAGGTGTCATTTCTGATAAATAAGATAATATCGTATTTTCATCTCCTCCTAATGAAAATTCAGCTAGACCAATGCCAAGGCCAAGTTCTAAAACATTAGAAGATAATATAATTAATGGTATAGAGACTGCAAACAACGTCATATCAAGTAAAAATATTTTTTCCTCCCATACTTGTCAGTTAATTTACCTAAAATAAGGTTTCCTGTTAATAAAGCAATTGGTGGGGAAACTAATAAATAAGTATAATATTTTTGTGATACAAAAGGCCATTGAGTCGTTAAAGGAGCCAATGCTAATACAAAACCCCAAATGAACATTGTAATGGATGAACTTAATATGGCAATCCATTGATTTTTCTCTATTTTATTACTATTATCAATTCTATTAATCTGAATCAGACTCAAATTTAACACCTAATTACTACTATAAGTAGTAATAATTATAAATAGTTCTCTATACGCCTATATAAGTCATAATATAAGATTAATATTTCAGAATTCAAATTAAATTTATAAGCTAAGGATTCAATTTGTATTTTGATGTATCATGAAGCTATCCAAGTTCCCATACGATGTAAGAATTAAAAAAGTTCGAAATTATTTAGATTATAATAATATAGATGCTATGATTATTACAAAACCTGAAAATAGTTATTATTTTACGCTTTTTCAAGCAATTATTTATTCAAGGCCTATTATAGCAATTATATCTAAAGTCGGTGATGCAATACTACTCGTTCCATATCTAGATCTTGACCATGCAAAAGAAAAAAGCCCGGTAACAAATATTATAGGTTATAAGAGCGATGAAGAAATTAACGAATCTATTAGAAACGCGATAAAAAATTATAAAATAATAGGCACAGATTCAGATTCATTATCATTTTATAATAAAATTACAAAACTTTCCCATAATCTAAAAATAGTTGATGTAACAGATTTTATTAATGATATTAGATCAGTAAAAGATTATAGTGAAATTGAAAGAATTAAGATAGCAAGCGAAGTAACTGATTATGGAATGAAAGAAGTAATAGAGGGGATTAAGGAAAGGGATACAGAAATTAATATAGCAAGCAGAGCAGAATTTTCAATGAAGATGAAGCTTTCTGAAATTTTAGGAGTAGATGGGTTATATCCATGGATGAATTTCACTGTCTCGGCAGTAATTTCAGGTAAGCGTTCATATTATCCTCACGGCTTAGTATCAGGAAAAAAGATAAATGAAGGAGAATCTGTAATAGTAACATTAGACATAGCAGTTGAAGGTTATAGAGCTGAAAATGAAAGAACATTCTTAGTTGGCAAAGTTAGTGATGATATGGAACAAGCTTTTAATTACATGGAAAAAGCGCAACAAATGGCGTTTAAGTCAATTAAAGAAGGTGTTACTGCTAGCGATATTGATAGATCTGTTATGGATTTCTTCCGTTCTAATGATCTTATTAAATATGTTAATCATAGAACTGGTCATGGAATTGGCTTAGAAATACACGAATTTCCGAGCATAGCTGAAGGAAACAATACTATTATAAAAAGCAATATGACGTTAGCTATAGAACCAGGATTGTACATAAAAAATATTGGCGGATTTAGGCATTCAGATACAGTATTAGTTAAAGGAAAAGACATTGAAATCTTAACTAAGACAAGCAAAGGTATAGAAAAACTCAAAATTTAAATAATTTAAATATATAGAATAGCCATTAATATATTAATTTAAACTGTTTAATTATTGTTGTGTTAATCAATTTAATACATATTAATATATACATAAATATAAAGGGGTTCTTTCTTTTTGCAAAAATGTGAAGTTAGATGAATAAGTTTTATATAAATATTGCAATTGCCTTTATTTCTATAATAATTATTGTTGGATTATTTGTCAATTTCATTATTTCGTCATATAATAAATTTAGTGCATCAACAGCATTAAATTCTTCATCTAATTTTTCATTGGAATCAATTAATATTAGTGTTCCAATTTATGTTGTAAACTCAAAGACTTTGTTGGAACAAGTTGTAAATGCATTTAAAACTCATAACGTTAAGGTATATGTTTCAAATATATCGCTAAGCCAGCTAGATTCCACGCCTAATGATAGTATTGTAATAATATCCTGGTCAGAAATAAATTCAAGCATAATAATGAATCTTTCAAGTAAGTCGAAATTAAATTTGACTTCAAAAATTATTTCTGAAATATCTAATTTAATTAATAGAGGTGATATAGTCTCCTTATATGGTAATGTGACCTATAGTAATGTAATACAATTTATTTTATCGTACTCATGGGCAAAAGCGTTCAATAACAAATTACTACTAGGCATAAATCCTAAAATAAAATCCCTAGGATATTTATTCGCATATCCAATAATACCTCTTAGCTTAAATGAACCTGTTCTCTTTATTGCTAAAGCCGTTAAATCAAGCGGGCTAATAATTGGACCCATATATCTAGACCAATTGCCAAATTTTGTTTTAAATGTAGAAAACTCATCTGGCATGAATTTATTAAATAGTAATAATCCAAAGGATCCTTGTTATGAAGAATATCAAGAATATGAAAACTCGTCCAATTGGGCTGATTCTAGTACATTTATATGGGCTGCTTCACAATGGCTTGGTCAATCCAATATATATTATGGCATACCTGCATATAGTGATGGTAATGGTACATTTTATTGGGATTCATGTCTAATAATAAATAAGCAAATTGCTGATGTAGAGAACTTATATTCTATTCCAATGACTGTAGTGGGTTACGAAAATTACTACGAAAGTCAAACGATGTATTACAATGGTGGGGAAGTAGTAAGACAAACGGGGGCAATAGATTATTATCATGGATATCAGATGTATCAACAAAGTGAAGTAAATTCATTTGTCAGTGATCCCGGAGGGGGTTCTTTTAGCTCACAATCATGGAATCCTCAACCTACTGGTGCAGCATCACAATATACAATAATTGTTGGCCTTGAAGGCGTTACCCCTATAGTTGAATTTGAAGTAACATGGAGCGGTGGACCTAAAGAAAGTATTACTGGTTCATATAATGGAGTATCATTAAACATGAATAACCAAGCTGTACCTGTATATAACATAACCTGGGATTTTAACATAAATCAAAATGATGAAAATTATTCATTTTACAATGTGTTTAATGATGTAACTCCTCCTGGCATTGTTTTACCAAACTTTAGTCCTTTAAATAACTATAATACAACAATAAATGTTGATTTCTCTAATTATGCATATACAACTTCTAATTTATGTGGTCCTAATACAACAGAAAGCATATGGACTGATACTAGTTGGATTATAAACATATACCCACAGTCATCCACGAGTGCTGATATTCCAAGCACTTCAGGAATTATATTAACTTCATCAACTCCTGAAACTCCACCGAACGCTTATATAACTGGAGTATCATCACAAGCTCTTCAACCATGGTATGGATGTATTGTTCCGGGTTCTTAAATTTCATTATGTTATTAATTGATTTGTTTAGTGCTAAAAAGTTAGCATTAAACAAAGGTTATGAATCTCATTAAGAATGTCTATATCAAAATTAATATTTACTTGCTAGTTCCTTAACCTTATCTCTTAAGATATTTTTCTGTGCTTTTCCTAGAGGGTTTCTGGGTATTTGATCAACTACAACTAATTTTTCAGGCCATTTGTAAACAGCAACTTGTTGATCTTGCATAAACTTTTTTAATTCGTCTAAATCAATATTTGTTCCTGGCTTTAAAACGACAAAAGCGGCAACGAGCTCTCCTAACCTTTGATCAGGCCATCCAACAACTGCTGCATCTAGTATTTTAGGATGTTTCTTTAATAAATCTTCTATCTCAGCAGTAGGTATTTTAAATCCTCCTCTATTTATAATGTCCTTCTTTCTGTCAAAAAAGGATATGGTTTTATAATCAACTATTTGGAAATAATCCCCAGTACAGAAGTATCCATTACTATCAAATGATTTTTTGGTAAACTGTGGTTGGTTATAGTATCCTGGCATAGTAAATGGACTTTTATAGCAAAGCTCTCCAATTTGACCTTCTTCTTTAAGTTCGTTCCCTGCAGGATCAACAATTTTTAGATTCATAGCATTATAAAATACTTGATTCCACCTCAATCCATTATGCGGCCAAGGAAATGCTCTAGCTCTCTTTTCTAAGTCCTCTATGTTTTCCTTTGTAGAGAACAATCCTGTTCCTTCGTTTTGACCCCAAATGTTTATTGGCTCAATACCTAGTTTGTTTAATTCTACAAAAGTCCATGGAGGAGGTGGAGCAGCTCCCTGAGCCAAATACCTTAGCTTAAGATTTTTATTAAATAACCCTTGTTTTAACAATGAAACAACAATAGCAGGTACCATGAGTGTAAAAGTAACACCTTCGTTTACTAGTTGATTGTAAAAAATAACTGGATCAAAAGGATGATGTAAGACTAACGTTCCAGAGACAATTATCCATGGAACTAATCCGACACCTATAGCAGCCATATTTATTAACGGTGAAGATATTGCTATAACTTCACCATCATTTAATATCCCTCCAGGATATTTTTGAGAATCATATAGAAATCTTAGGAATCCCCAATTATTATGGGTTAAAGGAGCCGCCTTTGGATCAGCTTCTGTCCCGGAAGTCCATGCAATAGTTGCTATATCATTTCCATCAATATACGTTTCATTTATATCATCTCTTATTTTGTAATTCTTTGTTATTTCGCTCCATTCTGATAATGTTACAATATTAGATACGCTTAAACAATTTTCCTCAGAGAGTTGTTTAGCCATACTTAAATGATCAAAGCCCTTATAATTATCTATAACCATAAACATGCTTGGTCTTATTGTGTTACAAACTTGTTTGATTTCATGGCCCCTCCATTGAAGAGGTATGGGAGATATAATTGCTGAGGCCTTCCATACGGCTAAATAGGCTATAACAAGCTCTATCGTATTTGGAAATTGAACTAATACCGTTTTATCTTTAAATATACCTTTATCTAAAAGATATGAAGCACCTCTTTTAACTCTTTCATACAGTTCATTATATGTCAGCCTTTCTTGATTCAAATTAGTTATGTCCTTTTTATTTGGGGGATCAACTATAGCAATTCTATTAGGATTCTTTAAGACATTTCTTTTAAATCTCTCAATTAAAGTTACATTATCCCACCAACCTTCAGAAACATACCTGCTTATGGTGTCTTTATCGAACATTACCACCATTAATCCACACCATATATAATTATCTTGTAAATGTTTAATAAACCTTTGTATACATTATATTTATTTTTATTTCTATATTTTATAGATTTTTTATTATAAAATATATATTAACTTTTTATTCAAGTAATAGGTGGTGTATAAAATTGAGTGCAAAATCTGATATAGATTTGTTGAGAAGTTCTGTAAGAGAATTTTCAGAAAAGGTTTT
>NZ_JBMFIW010000035.1:0-8588 GCF_049974385.1 Caldisphaera sp.
TTTCAGTTCCACTGGTGTACATTATAGTTACTGGATCCCATATGTTTAATATTTTATCTGGTTCCTTATCACTATAACCTAATATCTGATCCATATCAATAAATCTCTTATCATCGATTTTTCCTGATCTACCTAACCCAATAAAGTTTTTTACAGTATTAAATTCCCCAATTACATTTTTAACTCCATTATAAAACATATTCTCCAACAGATAAAACTTAGATTCGGAATTACTTATTTGATAAAGTACATCTTTTCCTATAAGCAAGTAATTTATTGGCACGAAAACGCCTTTTGCTTTATATGTTCCAAACATTGATATAACGAAGTAATCACTATTAAACGAATGAATAGCCACTCTATCGTAATCTTTTAGGCCATTTTCTATTAAAAAGTTCGCAAACCTATTTGATAACGAATCAAGTTCACTATATTTATATCTTTTTTCTATCTTGCCATCATTATAGATTAGACCTACTTTATCAGGATTCTTATGAGAAGCAAACTTAGGAAAATCTGCAACAACCCATCTCAAAATCTTGTTATACTTTTTCATTAATTTTATAGAATTTTCTTCATTTATATCAGATAAAAGAACCGAAAGATCATAATTTAATTGGCTTCCCACTATTTGCACCCAAAATAAATATTTAGCAATAAGGATTAATAACTTTATACTATTTAGAATACACCATAATTTAAACCGTTTTATACAAAACTATATTAAAAATGTTAATACTGCGAACTTTTAATATAATATGGTGTGCCAAAAGTGTTAGAAACTATAAATACTGATATTTCTATAATAGGTGCAGGTATTGCTGGTTCTGCAATAGCTAGAGAATTATCAAAGTACGACTTATCTATAACCGTTATCGAGCAGAAAAATGATATAGGGCTAGAAGGAACTACAACAAATCACGCATTGGTTTGCCAAGGAGCTGATTCGTTAACTTTTAGACCTGGAACTTTGCATGCAGAATTAAACATTAAGAGCATACCTTTATGGCCAAAACTCGCAGAAGAACTTAATTTTAAGTTTAGAAGAATAGGAGGTCTTTGGCTAATTAGAGATAATTCTGATTTTAAAAAGTTTCAAAAGATGTATTCTAGGGCATTTAAATCGTCTCTAGATCCTAAATCACCCCTTTTAATACCTGAAGGCTCCTTTATGCCATTAAAATTCTTAAATAAAAAAGAACTTAAAAATGCAGAACCAGAAATATCTGATGAATTCTTTGGAGCTCTTTATGATCCTAATCTGGCAACAGTTAATCCTCCAGAAGTTGCAAAGGCCTATGCAGAAAATGCTAAAGCAAATGGAACAGAATTTCTATTTAATACTAAAATAAATAATATCAAAAGAGTTTCAGGAAAGTTTGAATTATATTCTGATAAGTATATAATAAAAACTGGGATAGTTATTAATGCCTCAGGAATTGAAGCTGATAGGATTGCAGAGCTAGCTAAGGCTAGAGATTTTTCTTATGTCCCCTTTAAAGGAACCATAGTGGAATTTGATGATGAATTAGGTAAAATGATAAATCATGAAACCCTTATTTTGCCTAGAGGAACCCCTCACATGCAACTTATATCACCTACGTATGATGGTAAACTAAGAGCTGGGATATATCTAGAAATGACATTTAGATCTAATAAGGAAATTAAAGATTATGCGATAAAACACGCTATAAATGTTTCAAAAACATTGTATCCTGGATTGCCTTTTGAAAATCATATTTTAAAATCATTTACTGGATTTATGGCGATGACGAATCCTGATACTGGTTGGCATGATTTTGTTATTGGAATACCTGAATTTGTGCCTAATTGGATTAATGTAATTTTAGGTCCTGCTGGTGTTTCGGCATCGCCAATGCTTGGGAAAAAAGTTGTTGAGATTCTTTCTAAATCAGGTGTAAGGTTTGAAGAAAAGAAAAACTATCAGCCAAGCATTAGAAAAGAGGTGATATCATGAGCTTAAACAATACATTAAATTTAAATCTTGCTAGAAAAATAATTAATGCCATGATAAGCTTTTCCATGGATAACAATATGTTACCGGGAAGTTATGCTGTTACTGATTCTGGAGGTCATGTTGTTGCATTAGAAAGAAGGGATAGCGCTTTACCTGCAACTGTAGATCTTGCTATAGATAAAGCTTGGACCGCATCAGTGATGAAACTGTCTGCAAAAGTTTTAGATCAAGTTATAACTAGAGGAGAGGGTTGGAGGCTTAATGTTAAATATCATGGGAGAATGACCTTGATACATGGTGCAATACCTTTAATAATCCAAGGGGAAGTCGTTGGGGGTATTGGGCATAGTGGAGAATCTATAGAAGGGGATGAAAAAATTGCTCAAGCAGGTTTTGCAGGGGCGTATAGAGAAGAAGAATTTAAAACCAATGTTGAAAAAGGTCTTGAGATTTCAAGAAGTATTGCAGAATCGGTAATAAATTATGTTAACAGCAATAAGTTAAAACCGGTCGCAATAACCGTAACAGATGTAAACGGATGGCCTCTTCTAATTTATAGAATGGATGGAACTCCCTATGGTTTTGTTGAAATATCTAGAAGCAGGGCTTGGACATCATCTGCATTTAAATTAAACTCTCATGAAGCAACTAAAATAGTTGGAGAGATTATAGAATGTCCAAATGGAGAAGATTCTAATGAAAGATTTAACACATCTCAAGGGGGGATTTATATAGGAAATATAATAGGCTCTTTAGGAGTTGCTGGCAATAGTCCTGAAGAAGACTATAAAATAGCTACAAATTCTTTAAAATCATTGAATATCTAAACTATATACAACAGCTCATCTTTTTTATATCATTAGTAAATGAAAGAGCAGCTAATCTGATAGATTCACCCATAGTAGGAAAAACATGTATTGTATCGACTATATCATCGATACTAGCTCTCATCTTAATAGCTAACGCTGCTTCATTTATTACTTCCGCACCATTTTCTGAAACTAAATGAACCCCTAATATTCTTCTATCTTCTTTGTTAATTATCATCTTAATAAAACCTTCGTCTTCTCCTAAAATATTAGCCTTAGGTACATCACTCATCTTTATCAAACGAGTATCTATCTTCTGATTTTTCGATGCTTCACTTTCAGTCAACCCTACCATAGCCACGTTTGGTTGTATAAATACTACTTGAGGAACACTTAGCATATCTATTTTTTTATGAGCATTATTTATAGCATTTTCTGCTGCTATACTGCCCTGCTTTCCAGCTAATGATTCTAACATTTTATTTCCTATTACATCTCCTGCTGCAAATATATCATTGTTACTTGTTCTTAGTTCATCATCTACTTTAATACCTTTATTTTCATTTAATAGCACTCCTGCGGATTCCAAGTTTAAATCTGTATTAGGAGATCTACCTGTTGCTATTAAAATTTCATCAGCTTCTATTTCTCCTTTATTAGTAACAATTGTTTTCGCTTCTCCATTTTTCTTAATTTCTTTTACATTAACATTAGTTATAACCGATATACCCTCTTTTTCCAAGATTTTTCTTACTTCTAGCGATATTTCAGGTTCCCAATTTGGTAACAGTAAAGGCATATATTCTAGTATCGCTACGTCAACACCAAGCCTTTTATACATCTGAGCAAATTCTAAGCCTAGAGGCCCACCACCTAAAATAACTAAAGAATCTATTTTCCTATCAGGATTAAGAGCCTCTACATTAGTCCAGTATTTAACTTCTTTAATACCTTTTATATTAGGAATTTTCGGAGAAGAACCTGTAGCTATGATAAACTTTTTTGCCTCGATTATCTTTTCATTTACCTTAATTTTTCTTTGAGAGATAAAATATGCTTTACCTTCAATTAATGTAACATCATAAGAAGATAATACATTCTCATATTTAATTTTTCTCATTTCATTAACCAAATCGTCTTTTTCTTTAAATGTGTCAAAAAACTGTGGATAGATATCTGTATTAAGGTGCTTCCTGTATTTTGCGTATAATTCACCTACATTAAGCATCTTCTTTGATGGCACGCATCCAAAGTTTACACAAGTCCCTCCTATTGGACCGTAACCTATCAATACTGGTTTAATTCCCAGCTCATTAGCCTTAATTAGCGAGGCAAAACCTGCTGCTCCATAACCTATTATTACCAATTCTTCCATTTTATATGCCTCTATTTTATATAGCTTCTTTCAAAAGCATCTGCACAGTGAGAACAGCAAAAATAATGTATTTCATCTCCTATTTTTCTTGTATAAACGTCTTCTGGAGTTAACGTTTTTCCACAACTTTCACATGATTTTCCTCTAAGATCTGAGTTATCTATTCTTAAATTCATTTTCATATTTTTCACCAAATATTTAAAAGCCTATAACCTTTATAAATTTACATATGAATAATTGTTCATATATAGATTTATAAACCTCGCTTTTTTTATTAAAAAACAGATGATAAATATGCTGACCAATAAAACTAATAATGAACCCCTACTATCAGAATTAGTATCATTTTTCACAGCTTTGTCAGATAGAACCAGGCTAGAAATAGTTTTGTTTTTAATTAAAAAAGGTGAGGCTTCCGTGCAGGATATTGCAAATAACTTGGGCAAATCGCAATCATTGATATCACATCACCTTTCATGTTTAAAAAATTGTGGTGTTGTTAATGTAGATAAAAAAGGAAAATATTCAATATATGTAATAAGCAACAAAGAAGTAAAGGAAATAATAGACTTAGCTATAAATCATGTAAGCTCTTACAGCAAATCTATTTTATCTTGTGATATTCTAAGAGAAGAGAATAGCAGAAAATAGCTAAATAAACCAAGCTAAAATAGTAACTTAGTTGCTCATCTATAATGGATTATTTAAGTACATATAATTTCTAAGATTTGTCTAATAAAGTTTGTATTTGTTACTATATTATACTTATGCGCCCTCAGCAATTACTGCAACCTCGTACCACTCTAATTCTTTTTCATCTTTTTTGCTAACATCAATTATTATTTTCTTTTCCTCTTTACTATATACTAGATTACTCATATTTTTTCACCTGTTTAATATACTATCTGACGAAGCCTTATAAGTTGCTGCACTAGATAAAATAGACAGAAGTCTAAATAAAACTATTTAAAAAACCAAATTTTTTAAGGAAAATATTAAAAAAGGATAGATATATTTTCAATATATTTAATTAAAAAGAAAAATATTTATACTTATTGTATACACTTAATACATTTCCTCTAGAACTATGGAATTTCTCAGACCCTGATACGCTGTTCAGAGTGATGTCATTCCAAGATAGATTTTTAATGGTTTGTTTTGGATTTGCAATCGGATTAGGAGCAATACTTCTTTACGGCTTAAATCTATTTGTACCTCATCCAAATTTTGGCATAAAAGATTTGTTTGTATTTGGTATAGTCATAGGAGGTTTAATATTTGGAGCAGGAGTAGGTATTGCTGGATATTTCCCAGGCACAGTATGGATAGCATTAGGCCAAGGTAGACGCGATGCAATTTACGCAGTAATAGGCGGCTTACTTGGTGCCTTTACATGGTCAGTAATTTTTGGTAATGTTAGATGGTTATTTTGGAATACTTTAAATTTTGGGCCAGTAACATGGGCAACATTGTTAGGATTTAACACCAAGCTTGAAATGTTTCTAGTAAGTATGGTATTTGGAATCTTATTATTGCTAATGTTCTTCTTTTTGCCAAGACGTCCAAAACAATCTATGAAACAATCATGCGCATTTCATTTAATCGGAACAAATAAAGAAACAACAAAATTTAGCGATCTATTAAAAGAAGAAGAGAAAAAATATCCTAAAGCTAGAAAATACATTACAGAGCTAATTAATGAAAGCAGCATAAGAAATGCTAGGTCTATAATACTGCTAGGTATAGAATTCACTATAGCAGCAGTTGCAGTAATAATATTGAGACAAATATTTGGAGAATCAACAACATATTCTTGGATAGGAGCACAACTATCTTATTTAATAAATCCTAAATGGGCTGCATCGAATGCTTATTTCCAATTATTTGGAGGATTACATATAGTTAACGGTTCACCAGTTAACAACCCATTTAGTGAAATAGGTTGGGAACCTTTTTCAGACCTAGGCACCTTCTTAGGAGGCCTTATTTCATCATTATTTATTAGCAAAAGATTCATGGGATTTAAAAAAACAAATACCAAATGTATGGCAACACACTTTTGGTACTTCAGCCAGCAAGAGAGCTTTAGGATCATTCATAGGTACTTTTATGGTCTTATTCGGTGCAAGGATGGCTAACGGTTGTGCTTCAGGCCATATATTAAGTGGAAATATACAAATGGCCGTTTCTAGCTTTCTATTTATGATAATGGTATTGATAGGATCTTGGATAACACTTAGATACGTGCTACATTTAAAAATAAATGCTCAAGGATATGTTCAGTAACTAATAAAGCTTGATATTACGATTTTTATTAAAAATATATTCTATATATTATTTTTATTAAAAATTTTGAATAAATGTGTATTTTTTGATTATCTAATAGTAATACTGTTAGCAATACGAAGAAATTTTTAACATTTTACATTACTATGTACATAAAACTCTTTAATATAAAGATACTATAAAGTTTAATTTATTTTATATTCAGATATCTATAAAGCATATACACCATTTATTGATAAATAAATTGTTCAGTAAACTCAAAAATACACTAAAAAATTTACCAATACATAGACTAGTAAACTACAATTTTTTATTTAATAAATAAACTATTAATTAATCGTATATGCTATACCGTAGCATTAAAAATATACGAATTGCTTCCTTTGCGGTATTACTTCAGCCTTAAGTAATACCGTTGTCTTTGGTTTATATAGAAAACTTCTAATTTTAGCTATATGTTTTATACTATTTTTATGATAAATATCTAATTGAGGTATTACTTAAGACTGTAATAAAAAACTGACTAGACTCAATTGTATGATAAAATAATATTTTCTATATAAAAATTAAAAAATAAGTTAAGATAACCTCCAGTTATCTCTACTCTACACATAAGAAAAGTAGAGTTAACCGAAATTTAACTAACTTAGGTTGAAAAAAGGTTAAATTCCATTAGGAGGGCATAAAACTTAGGCACTACTAAAGGGGGATTCAGAATTTCGCAAAGTCGCTTTTCAGGATTTGGCAGATCGATTATAGAAATTGCAGTTATAATTTTTGTTGCTATATCAATTTATATATTTATGCAATTCTTAGGATTATTTTTTCATAAACTAGAGATTTATATGTGGGTTGTTAAGGATTTAATAGAATTAATAGCCAGTCTATTAGCAGTAAGAATCTTAGGTAATGGGATAATAAGACACCTATTACCAAAATATAAAGAAAGAGCAATTTCTATAGGCAATTTGTTTAAAATATTAGGCTATCTGATTGTTATTGTTGTAATAGTTGCGTTTACTAGAATTAGTACTGAATCAGCATTATTTGGCGGTACGGTAACTGGATTAGTTCTAGGTTTAGCTTTGCAACCTGTGTTAGGCAATTTATTTGCCGGATTAATAATACTTGGTACAAGATTTATAAAGCCAGGTGATATTATAACAGTTTTAAATTGGCAAATACCATATCAATGGGCTTTTAATCCAGGATATAAGTTTTTCTCTCCAGATTATATCGCACCTGGATTTAAAGGTAGAGTTTTAGAAATAGGATTATTTTCGTCATCATTAGTAACAGAGCAAGGACATGAAATAAAGATACCAAATCAAATATTATTAGGAGGCGCTGCTATAGAACACTATACGCAATGGAGTGATTATATAACAAATACTCTTAGAGTAGAAATTCCTATAGCAGATATAAAATTATTTGAAAGCAAAGCTAAGGAAGTTCTATCTAAATTTGGTAATAATGCAGAGATTTATATATCTGAACAAAGTGATAAAAATTATGTAATTTACTTAATTAAAATAACTATGTCCATCAATGAAGATTGGTTAAAGATAAAAGATAGCATTTTGAGACAATTAATTACATATAAGCAATAAACGATTTATTTACTAGTTTATTCACTAGTACACCAATTTCTTAACTCCAATAAAAATTCTACATTACCTGCTTTAATTATAAAAAATTTATAAGAAAAATTAAAAAGTACAAAAACTTTGCCTTTAATTATAAAAAAGAAGTATAAACAGGAAAATAAAACTTTTATAACGCAATCTATTAAAGGTGAAAAAATGAGCAATGAAAAAATAAAAGTAGGCAGCAAAGCACCTCTTTTTGAAGCAATAGCAGATAACGGAGAAAAAATTTCACTAGCAAATTATATTGGGAAATACAATATAGTGTTATATTTTTACCCTAAAGACTTCACCCCTGGTTGTACTAAAGAAGCGTGTTCTTTTAGAGATAATTGGGATAAATTAAAAGATTACAATGCTATAGTGATAGGTATAAGTTCTGATAACCTAGAAACTCATAAAAGGTTTAAAGAAAAATACAAAATACCTTTCATATTATTAAGTGATTCAAAAAAAGAAATTAGGAAAAAGTACAACGCCGAAGGCTTTATATT
>NZ_JBMFIW010000036.1:0-6477 GCF_049974385.1 Caldisphaera sp.
TATCCCGTGACCCTGGTGAAGCCCAAGGGCTGAGAATTAGATATAAATTCATGAAAATTCAATGAAGCCCAAACCCCCTGTATGGCATTGTTAATAGATATTGCCCAAGCTGGATATGAAAATCCTATTCCCAAGATATTTAAGATCATTAAAGGTATATTACTTACATTAAATATTAATTGCAATTTTTTAGGAAACTTTGTAATATAAGCTGCTATAATTATACCTAAAACAGTTAACTGCAACATTATGCCATGATAATAAATTACCTCCGCTTCGCTAAAATCTCCAGGTTGTAACCAGTTTATACCAGGAATTAATGGAGAAACTAGTAAACCTATAGCTACGTATGCAGTTATAAGAAGAATATTAAATTTTGGGCTAATAAATAAATCTTTATTTAATTGACATTATGCTCACCATTTACTTTATTTAGAGAAAGAGTTAAAAAATTTATTTGAGAAAATTTATAATATAAACTCATCACAAATTAACTTATATTTAATTAAAATAAGTGTTAAATACCATAGCAAATTCATACAGTTATCTTTTACTGGGAGTATTTTCAAATTCATCGCAATATTATAGATTTCCAGACACAAATTTATTACTTAAAAGGTTTAAGTTATCTTATCTATAATAAAAACTTAATCAAATGATAGTATGTAAATGACGAAGATTTTAAAAGGTCATAATCAGAGGAGTTCATTGAATGTTTTAGCATTAAAAATATATTTAAAAAAGCTTTTATTTTTTATTTTAAATATAACTTAAAAAACTCCATTATTAAAAATAAATACAGGTGCTAGGTATGGATAATTTTATAAGCATACAAACAAATAAAATAGTTATTTATGGTATAGGTAAACCTAAAGATCTAATATTACCAAACGAAATAACGGAATGGATCAAAAAAAGCAAAGCACTAAACAAAATATTAAATATATTAGTAAATCATCAAAAATTTAAGAAAAGGTTATCAAATCCTATGGCTATTAGAAGTCTTCTTATTTATCTTTATGCTAAGAAAAACAATATAGCTCCATATATTATGGCTAAGAAGTTCAATATAGCTCCTGAACAATTATATAGAATCGAAAGAGGATTAAAAAAAGATAACTTGTATAATACAATAATGATTGAAATTGATCTAGATTCACTATCATAATGGTTGTTAAAATCTAAAAATTAAGTAATTTCCTACTATACCATAAATAAACAAGATAAAGGTAAAAATTCAAAAGTTATTTATAATAGCTAATCGATAATTAAAACAGGGAAGAATAATATGCAAAGACCATATGTTACAATATTTTCTACTATGACGATAGATGGAAAAATAGCAAGTAGTAGCAAATACTCTAAACTTAGTTGCGACGATGATTTTAAACTACAACATTATCTGAGATCTATAAATGATGCAGTTATGATAGGTGCTAATACAGCAATTATAGATAACCCTAGTTTAACAGTAAGGCTGGTTAAAGGTACATCACCATATAAAATAGTTGTTGATTCCAAGCTAATTATACCAACATCATTAAAGATATTTTCTAATCCTAAAAGAAGTATTATTATAACATCAAGTGATTCTGATCCAGAAAAGATAGAAAAATTTGAGAGAATTGGTGTTAAAATTATTAAAGTAAATAAAAATAAAGGCCTAGATATGGAATCAGCCTTACAAAAATTATATGAAATCGGCATTAAAAAGCTCATGGTTGAAGGGGGAGGTAATTTAAATTATTCTTTATTGTTCAGAGGCTTGGTTGATGAAATATGGATAACTATATCACCATTTGCTTTTGGAGGGGGGATCTCCTTTTTAGAAAAAGGAGAACTGGATGAAATCAAAGCAGAATTATATATTAAAGAAATAAAACAATTATGTCATAATTGGATTAATATAAGATATGGGATATTATATCCCAAAAAACCCATTGTTTAATATATAATACCTTTGTATGCATTTATATACAGCGGATCTTTGTTTATTCTAATTATATATTTTGATCTGTTGTATTTTTCACCTGGATTAAATGATTTCATTTCATTAGACTTTAAATCCAGTTTCTTATATTTTTCCTGCACATAATCTCTATATAATGATTCCATTACATTGAAAGTACAGAATGGAACTACTCTTCCATCTGGCATTAAATAGCTTATGTTGCACCTTCTTACTCTTTCTACATCGTAATTATATAAATCCATGAAATGCATCATTCCAATAAATAACATGTGATAGTGAAGTTGTCCAAGCGCATCATAATTTCTCTTTATAAATATGCTTGTTAAAAGTTTGCTAAATTTAAGTTCCTTAGGCATTCTTTTTTCATCAACAAATTTCCTTAAATCTAGTACTCCTTTTATTAGATGTAATTTCTTAAACATGCTATCTGTTATTTCTATTCTTTTCTCATCTAAGTATTCTAAGAAACCTTCTATATCAAAGAAAGCACCTATAGGAATAAAATTAGTTGGCATTCCATTAGCATCTCTTTCAATAAAAACATAGTTTGCAGATCCACACATCGGATGATTAGACATACAGAACTGCTCAGTTTCTGTTGCTGCCTCAACAAATTTAGCAAATTTTGCAGCAACAGGTATTGGATACCAAGTATCTTTAGATATTTGCCCATTCGTTTGCCTCTCTATTTCATTTATAGCATCTGCTATTGTTATTCTCATCTTTTCTCTTTCACTCTTTTTAAGTTGACCTGATAAGCTAACAGGCTGGAAATTAACTGCTCTAACAATATCTAAATGCTTACCAGCAAATCTTAATATTCCTCCAATTTCTTGGTCATTATGACCCTTTATAAGAGTAGGCACTAATACAACGCTAGTCATACCAGATTTTCTAAATACCTCAAAAATATATGGTATTTCCCAATGATTCTTAAAATTAACTTTTGGAGAGACTCCATCAAAGCTTAGATAAACTGTATTAACACCAGCTTCCCTTAGGGTTTTAGAATAATTTATTGCTGCTTCTGGATCATTAAAATACATTTCAGCAAATTTTATACCAGCTGTATTTAATTGTATATGTCTTACCCCTTCTTCTCTAAGCATTTTAATTATTTCCGGTAAATCTTCTCTTAAAGTAGGTTCTCCTCCAGTTATTTGGATGGCCATAGTTACTCCTTGTTTCTTTAATTGCTCTATTTGGAATCTTAACAGCTCTATACTAGGCTCATAAATGTATCCAGCTTTTTCTGCATAGAAAAAGCAATAATAACAGCTAAGATTACACCTATTAGTTACAACTAAGTTAGCTAATGCTGTATGATTCTCATGCATAGAACAAAATCCACAGTTATAAGGGCATGGCGCATTTAAACTTACATAAGCTTTTATTTTTCCAGCGCCTTTGCCAGTTTCTTCAAATTTCATCATTTTTGTATAAAGGCTCGAATCACCATAATATAGTTCCTCAATCTCTCCATGCTCTGGGCAAACTTTCCTCAGGAATACTTTTCCATCCCTTTCAAAAACTCTAGCGGGTAATAATCTTAAGCATACAGGACATAAACTTGTCGTATAGTGCAAATGCTTTTCATCTTCATTAAGTTTTGGCATTGGACCTCCAATAGGTATTTTTCTCTCAGCTATCTCTACATATGCTTTATTTCCTTCAGTTATAAATCTTCCAGGAGCAGGCATAGTTTTATGAACCTGCTCACTTTCTTTCCTTTTATTCACTTGAACTACTGCCAATATTTAAACCCCCTATATTAAATTACTTGCTTTATATATTATATCTCCTCTTATATATGCCTAGACACTGTTTTTTAAGATTTACTTATTAATTTAATATAGTTAGAAATAATTTTTAAATATTTTTCCAATACTTATTAAACTTTTATATACATGTATATACAAAAATAATAGTGATAATTAAATTTATTTCAAATAAAGTTAAAAACAGGAACAAAACTTATAAATTTAAACTCAGAATCAATCTATAAAGAGAATGGGGTGTTAATATGGTAAGAGATAGACATGTTAAAGCAAAGGAATTAAAGGGTAAAAAGGATGTTAATGGAAAATCATATGAATATGATTATTATACTCTTCCATTAAATATATACGTTAAAAAGCATGTTGTTGAAAAATTTGGAAAAGATTTCATAGTAGAAGTAGATGACAACTCAGGTGTTATATGTATAAAGCCTAAGGCTTTAGAGGACTTCATAGGAATTACAAAATGCCCATCACCATGGGCTTAAGAATAATTAGCAATTTATTTTATTTTAAAATCTTCAACAAAACATAAAATATTATTTTTAAATCCTATGATTTGAGGTTCAAAAAGTTGAGTTATGATAAGGTATCAATAATAATGCCCACATATAATGAAGCAGAAAATATAAAAGACCTAATAAATAACATAGAAAGTACATTAAAGAAAAATAACATTAACAACTATGAAATTGTTGTTGTAGATGATAACAGCCCTGATAAAACCTATGAAATTGTAAAGGAAATAAGCAAAGCAAATAATCACGTTAAGCTGATAAAAAGAGAAAGAAAGGCAGGATTATCTTCAGCAGTATTAGAGGGAATAAACAATACTGATGGAAATATAATAGTTGTTATGGATGCAGATTTTCAGCATCCACCTGAATTAATTCCAAAACTCATTGAGAATCTAAAAGATCACGATATTTCTATTGCATCGAGATATGTAAAAGGCGGAAAAATAGAAGGTTTCAGTCTGCCAAGAAAAATTATTAGCAAAGGAGCAACTTTAATAGCAAAAATTTTGGTTCCAGAAGTTAATAAAACATCAGATCCTATGTCTGGATTTTTTGCTTTTAAAAGGAGCTCAATTGATCTGAAAAAAGTAAATAGTATTGGATATAAAATTTTATTTGAAATTCTCTATAGAAATCCTAAATCTAAAAGCATAGATGTCCCATATACCTTTAAGGACAGGATTAAAGGTAAAAGCAAATTAGGAACGAAGGAGATTTTAGAATTCTTATTTCATGCAATAAAAAATTCTAGAATAATAAAGTTTGCTATAGTTGGCGCATTAGGCACAGCAGTTAACTTAGGTATAATGTATTTACTCTTAAATAGAGGGATGTTTTATGATTATGCAAGTGCTATAGCTATTGAATCGAGCATATTATTCAATTTTATTCTTAATGATAAGTGGACTTTTAGCGATAAAAAAGGAAGAACAATCATATCTAGACTTCTTAGATATAATTTAATGGTAGGCCCAAGTGGAGTGACTATATTTTTCGTTATGGAGATTATAACTAAATTACTAAAGATTTATCCATTAATAGGGCAATTTATAGGAATTATATTTGGTTTTATAGTAAACTTTTTGCTATCATATACTAAAGTTTGGAACATCTAAATTTTATAATGATTAAAACTTATGGTTTTAACATAAAACATTGTCAATAAAGTAAACTACCCGCCCTTACGGACGGGATCTCTGGTGTTAGCTGATGAATTCTCATGCTTTAAGGTTGAGAAATAGATCAGTTCACTAAACACCTTGCCTTTATAGAAGAAGCTTCAATTCCTTAATATCCATATATTAAAGTATTTTAGAGGTTCAAAAATAGAACAAAATTATTATATACGCAACGTAAATTGCAAAATTAATCAATGTTACAGGTAATCCTATTTTCATAAAGTTTTTATAAGTAATTGTTACTCCATGTTTAGTTTCCAGCATGTCTAAAATTATTATATTTGATGCCGCTCCAAATATGGTTAAATTACCTGCTATTGTTGTAGCCATAGCTAAAGTAATCCAGCTTATAGTGCTTGCTTGAGTATATCCTAAATTATGCATGTAAATTATAAACAAGTTAGTGAACGGTACATTACTTATTAATTGGCTAATTATTAAGGATGCTGCAGAAATTCTTAATATGTTATCAGTCCCTTTCGCTATATGAGGCAATAATATGTGTAATAACCCATAAAGTACTCCAGAATTCCATATACCTTGTGTTGCAATGAACATGGTTATAAAAAACACTACTGTACCCCAATTTACTTTAGAAAGAATTTGCCTAGGCTCTGATATAAAAATATAAGTAAACGCTGAAATTGTAAATGGTATAATACCTATTGATGTTATGTGAGGAAGCCTATATAGTTCAAGGAAATCGTTTATCAAAAGGAACACTATAACTAAAATGACAGCCCCTAATGATATATAAGCATCTTTTTTGTTTTTTATAAATTCTTGAGGAATGCCAATGAAAAATTCCTTTTTTAAATTTTTTATTTTATAGTATCTTATTATAAAATATGTTGTTATAACTAAATTTATAATTGTAGGAATAGCCAAGTATTTTAAAAACATTATCAAAGGTGCATTTATATTTGTTTGAGTAGCTATTAACATGTTTTGTGGGTTGCCGTCGTCAACAGTTTCCGATAAACCGTGAAGTTTATATACTTTGTATGTGAATTCAATTATGGTGCTGAACG
>NZ_JBMFIW010000037.1:0-6188 GCF_049974385.1 Caldisphaera sp.
GGAATAGTTTCCATCTTACCTCCATAGTATTTATGTAATTCAACGCTGAGTTTATACCATTCAGCAGTTGCAGATTCACCTTCAGACACTAGCTTAACACCCTAATATATTAAGTACAAACTAAACGTAAAAATTTATTTCTTATCAGTTAATTTTTTTAAAAAATAAATAAAATTCATTATTTTAAATAAAAAATATTAGTTTATTCAGGCACAACAGTTTTTCCTTTAACTGTATTTATTACAATAGCCATTGATAAGTAAACTGCTAAAATTCCAGTTATTAATCCTATCCATCCACCTGCCTTTAAAATCATTGAACTTGTTGTAAAGTCTGCAGCGGAAAGTATGAAGAAAGTTATGAATAAAAGAGTTAATACTATACTTAAAACTCTTGCTTTGGCTAAAATGGATCCAACATCCATGTAAAGAGTAAATATACCCCAGAGGAGCATCCAAAGCCCCAATTCTGAGGAACTTATTTTTAGACCAAGTATTAATGCTAGAGCTAAACCTAACCAGAATAAGCCGTATCCAGAAAATGCTGTTCCTCCAAAGGTATCATTTCTTCTAAAAGATATCCAACCAGCAAAAACTTGTGCTAAACCGCCCCATGAAACCGCATAGCCTATAGTTAATCCTGTAGTCGGTATAATGCCTGCATTAGCTAAGCTTAAAGCTATAGTTGTTAAACCGAATCCTACTAAACCTAAAGCAGCTGGATTTCCCCATACCTCTTCTTTACTTGCCATTTTTAACCCCTTCTTAAATTCAAAATAAAAAACAATTCAAAATAAAAAACTACAAATTATTTCATGCTAAGCTTAAATTCATCCCATGCCCTCTTCAATTCATCTACTGACGTAGGATCTTCAAGAGTAGAAGTGTCTCCAACAATGCCATTAGTTAATATAGCCTTTAGAACTCTTCTCATTATTTTTCCGCTTCTCGTTTTAGGTAATTTTCTGACAAATATTATTGCTTGCGGTGTTGCTATAGGTCCTATAGTATTTCTAACAACTTCAATAAGTTCTTTTTTAAGCTCATTGCTTGGATTAACTCCCGATTTTAGAACAACAGCAGCAATAGGAACTTCTCCTTTGACCGGATCTGGCATACCAATAACTGCAGCCTCGGCAACAGATGGATGTTTTATTAACGCATCTTCCATTTCTATGGTTCCTATTCTATGTCCAGCTACCTTTAGAACTTCATCCGCTCTTCCTAATAACCAGAAATATCCTTCCTCATCCTTTACAGCGTAGTCTCCTGCGTAAAATATTCCTTGATACTTGCCAAAATATGTCTTAACAAATCTCTCAGGATCACCCCAAATACCTAATGGCATTCCGGGCCAGGGTTTCTTTATTACAAGATAACCCTTCACACCTGGCGGTGTTTGATTTCCATTGTCATCCAATACATCAGGTTCTATTCCTGGTAATGGATATGTTGCTGAACCCGGCTTTAACGGAACTAAGCCTAAATGAGGTGATGGAGCTATCATAGATGCGGATGTTTCTGTCATCCACCATGTATCAACTATTGGACATTTTCCTTTACCCACTACATTGAAATACCACTCCCAAACATCTGGATTTATTGGCTCTCCAACAGTTCCTAGTATCCTTAATGTTGATAAGTCATGTTTATTTACAAATTCATCACCATATTGCCTTAAGAGTCTTAATGTTGTTGGAGAAGTATATAATATTGTTACTTTGTATTTTTCAACTATTGACCAAGCTCTATCAGGAGCAGGATAAACTGGGGCTCCTTCATACATAACTTCAGTTGCACCATGCATTAAAGGGCCATAAACTATATAAGTATGCCCTGTAATCCAACCAACATCAGCAAAGGTCCAATGCACGTCTTCTGGCCTTATATCCCAATTCCATTTGAATGCATGATATACATAAGTCATATATCCTCCTACACTATGCATAATTCCTTTTGGTTTGCCTGTTGTACCACTTGTATATAATATGAATAGTACATCATCACTTTTTCTAGCAACCGGCTTAACGTAGATGCTATCGGAGTATTTATTAACTAGTTCATGATACCAATAGTCTCTTCCTTCTATAAATGGTATTGGCAAACCAGACCTCTTTACAACTATTACTTTTTCAACCTCAACGCCTTGATCTTTAGCTAGTTTGATAGCAGATTCCACATTTTTCTTCAATTCAATCGGTTTTCCATTTCTCGGATAAGAATCTGCTGTAATCAATACTTTTGATTTAGCATCAACAATTCTTGTTGATAAAGCTTCTGCACTAAATCCAGAAAATACTACACTATGTATTGCACCGATTCTTGTTACTGATAGCATTGATATTGGTAATTCTGGAATCATTGGTAAATAAATTGTAACAGTATCGTTCTCTTTAACTCCTAAATCAATTAAAGCCTTTGAGAATTTATTTACTTCTTTGAATAAATCTCTATATGTTATAACTCTAGAAACTCCATCTTCTCCTTCCCAATAATAAGCAACCTTATTAAATATTAAAGTATTTTGCCATCTATCTAATGTGTTAAGATTTATGTTTGTTTGAGCTCCAACAAACCAACGATAAAATGGTGGATTTGATGAATCTAATACGTTGTCCCAAGTTTTATACCATACTAGATCCCTAGCTTTTAGATCCCAAAATTCTTCAATATTACTTATACTTTTTTTCCAATAATCAAGATACGCATTATGATAAGGATACCTTTTTTCTTTATAAGGTAAATTTTCAATTTCTCCCAAGGGCTCACCTGTATACTATTTAATATACTAACTAGTATATAAATATTTCCAAAATATTTAATCATACTTTTTTCTTTATAATTGTATATTGCTTTATAATTGTATATTGCTATAAGTCAATAAATTAGATTGTGTGGTAAGTAAAAATAATTCCTAATTTTAAATTATTATTTATTATGTATTTAATCTAAAAGATTATAATTTCTTGAAATACATTCTATATTAAAAACAGATTCAGCATTTTCATGGGAGTATTTTTCTAAATTACTTTTGGATATACTATTACTTAATAAAGTTAAAAATACATCCTCCATGTATTCTTTTGGATTAGAATTGCTTACAGCAGGATAATCAGAACCATACATAATCCTATTTATAGGAAAATCCTTCATTATTAAAGGTATCAATTGAGCTGGTAATGCTGACGTATCAATATAAACATTTTCATATTTTTTAACTAACTCTAAAGTTTCATCCATAAAAACTCCAGGCGCTATAGCGCTATAACCACCAGCATGGGCTATTATGATTTTTGCATCCCTGTATTTTTTTAAAATAGGATCTAATTTCGAGGGATCTCCATATTTACAGAATTTAGGTAATTCCCATATGCCTGGATCACATCCCCCATGTATTGTTACTGGTAATCCTTTTGCATTCGCTATTTCTATGGTAGCTTCTACTGATGGATCATTTAAATACTTAAAAAATAGAGTAGATATTATTTTGAACCCCTTAAATCCCTCCCTTGTCGATCTCTCTAATATTGTAGATAAAACTTCTGGTTCTAACGATAAATTTGCTGGAAATAATACTGTAAAATTTGAAAGAGCTGAAATTTCTTGATGCTTTATAAACTGGCAAAAAGCTTCCGAAATTTGGTGTGCCATAAAATATAAATTTTCTGGTGTTAGAAAATCCTTCACTTCTCCAGCAAATTTTTCTATTAAATATTTTGTTCTATCATACTCCTTCAATATATCATCATACGAAACTTTTAAAAGCAAGTCTCTAAAAGGAGGTATGCCTAATATAACAGCTCCCCCTATGCCTGAATCCACCAATTTTCTCAAATATTCATTAACTTCTTTTGTATTTTTCATTACTGGACTGTGCACATGTGCATCTATTATGCAGGATACCGGAATGTCAGCTCTCACGTATACTACCCAAATTTTGTTTGTTTAGAAAAATTATAAACTTAACATATAAATTATATTTATTAATAAACATTTTATCTATTTCCTTTTAAGTATCCTCCAGAATATATAATGATAGAGCGGTGAATTTGGTGGAAGAAGAAAAGATACCAGGAAAAATGCTTAATAGAAAAACAATGTTAAAAATTATGAATACAATACAAGAGAATACTCCACCTTATAGTTTAACCAGATTATCTGAGCTTATGAATATACCCGACTCAACTCTTGAAAATTACTACCGAATATTAAGAAATAGCAAATTTACAACAATAGTACTAGACTTTTCCAGGAGACTTATTAGATTAAGATTTGTTTTAGGTATTATTAGAGGGAAATGGATGGAGTCTTCACCTCTTAAGGAATATTGGTTAATTGGAAGAATGTTTAGTTCAATAGGAACTATATTACATTATTATTTTCCATATAATGAAAAAGAAGCAATTAACAAATTAAAGGAAATAACAAATGAAAATGTTTATGTATTTAATGAAATGTATAACTCGCGGCCTAATTGGTTGTATTATTACGATGAAAAAAATGATAAATTATATAATATAGACAAAATGTATAAGATGATTGATGGTCATCCACCAATAAATGTTGAAGTACCGGATCCAAAAAGGAAACCTGATGCCCTGGATGTATTAATATTAGCCGCATTGTCTGCTAATGCGATAGATAATTATCGTTTATTAGTAGATGCTTTTAAAGGTCCAAGTCCATTAAAAAGATTTAAACCTTTTTCTTCATTTAAATATCATTTAAATCATTCTAAGCTCTATTCAAGAGGAGGAGCTTTCTTACCGAAAGTCGGTCTAAATTCATTTAATTTAAGACTAAATGAACCTATGCCTTTTACTTCAGGCTATATATTGTTGAAGGGGTCAAATAAAAGCGTAAGAGATATATTTAAAAGGCTTTTAGCTTTTCCTTATATAGGACAAATTGTTTTGGGAGATAACGTAATTTATTTTAACTATGTTATTCACGTTAAATATTTTGATACCACTATTGTAAACGAATACAGGCAATATAATTGGGATGAAGTAATACAATATAATTTATTGGGAAGAGATATTAAGGAAAGATATTTGTTACCATTTAGAGAATACAATCCTTTATTAAAAGAATGGGTGCCTAATAGCAATTTAGAAGAAATAGCTAGAAGGAAGGTAAAATTATCAGAATTCGAAAAATGGTATAATGAACATTATCTCAAAAATGAACAATAAAATTAAAAAATTATTAAAATTAATCATATAAATATATCGTCATCGCCAGTTACTGGATTGACTGCATGCAAATGTGCATGTGTAGCTGGCTGGCCAAAGTGTAGGCTCAATACCAAACTTATTACTGCTATTACTGCAGGTAAAACGCTTAAGACTTTTATCCCATACCTCTTAAATCCTCTTATACTCATACTTTCTCACCACATCCTAGTGATATTCTAGATCATCATAAACTATTATTCTTTTTTCCACAAATTTAGATAGATATTACGGAGTAAAATTTATATAGAGTATTTTAATTGATGGCTTTTATGACTATTTATTTAACATTCCTTTTAAATTGAAATCCTTAAAAAACACTATGCATGAATACACAAAAATATGTATATTTTATCCCCATGATTTGCCATTATAGACTTTTCACGTAGTATTTATGTATCTAACTCCTATAGAAGTCATGTAAGGTGAATCTTAATGAGTACTCGTAAAGGTATGCGTACAATATCCAAAGGAGTAATAATTGGAATAGCTATTATAATAATTGTTATAGGAATAAGTGTATATATAGCAACTAGAAAGCCTTCAAGCATGTCAACCGCCTTAAATACCTCATCCAGTTATAAATCATTTTCTGCAATAACTACTTCATCTAGTGCTTTAGCGGCTGGTTCAAGCGTAAACTTTTATTTACCATCATTCCCAACAAATGCCAAATACGCTTTAGTATACTTTGGTGATGGAAATATAAAGAATATTTCGTCTCAATACACTTCTTATGTATATAAATATCCTGGCAGATATATGATAATGTATAATTTTTACACAAATAAAGGCTCATTAATAGGAGGTTCATCTCAAAGTTTAATTGAATTAACAGTTAGTCCCAATGTAAGCCTTGAACTAGCTCCATTAATTAGTGTCCCCACTATAACTTTTAACTCAACAGAAAATCCAACTGCTCCTCTATTTAATGTTTCACAAAAAATTTATTTGA
>NZ_JBMFIW010000038.1:0-6155 GCF_049974385.1 Caldisphaera sp.
GACTTTGCTTATGATACCTACGTCAAGTTTATCTCCATATTTTCTTTTTATCTCAACAGCGGCTCTAAGACCTGCAATACCGCTACCTATTATTAAAATATCATGCTTTATAGATTCAATTGGCATAAGATCACGCTCATTATAATCATGAATTAAATAAATTTATAAGTATTCAATTAAAGAAATAATGATGAACTCAAATCATGAATTAAATATAATTTTTTTATACAAGAATTAAATAAAAGTATTATTAGCTTGATACATCTTAATCTCTTTTTGTCTAAATAACATGTGATATAGGAATGGAAATCGAAAACAAAATAACAATAAAAGACTTTTGTCAATTGTATAATAGCTCTAATCTAGGTGAATTGCTATTTAGTTTAAATGTGTCAAAAAATTCATTTTATAATTTTTGGAAAAAAATCAAAGAAAATTATAGAATATACATGGTACCTAATATTCGTAATCTAAATTTAATATTAATTGAGTCAAAGAAAAAAATAAGAAATTATGAAATAATAAGTATAAGAAGTTTGTCGTCTGTATCTTTGTATTATACTAAGATCAACGAAATTTATGGCTATAATTTAAAAAATGCTTACACTATAGAAGGGGTAGATTGTTTTAATAGTTTTTATTATGCAATGAAAAAAACAAAAAAGAAATTATCTGATGAAGAATTTAAAATTTTATCCTTAGCAACTAAAGAATTAATGACTGCCAAGCAAATGGAGAACGTTTTAAAAATACCATGGCAAAGAATATATAATATTATATATAATTTTAGAAAATTAGGTTTTTTTATTTCGTTATCATACGAAAAAATTAGTGAAGATTCGTTATACGTGAGAATTAAGCTTGACAACGATGATATAGTATCTTATCATTCAATTATAGAAAAGTTTTCTTATAGGCCTGTTGGATCTGTATTAATTCTTAGGTCTCTTAAAGACAGCAAGTTAAATGTAGTCTTTCCTATAAAATTGGATAAATTAATAGAACTAATAAATTATATTAATAAAGGCAAACTAAATATACATTTTAAAATAGAAAATGTTTATTATAAATACAGTTTACCACCGTTAAATTTCAATCAACAATAATAAGTTAACTATGCATTATTATATGAGGAAATATAGATATTATTTCTTTAGGAAAGGTTAAGCATTAATGACTTTCCATTAAATCTAAAATCTTCAAGTTTTGTTTAAATTAGATTTTAAAATATTAAATCCATGTTAGGTATAAAGATAAGGAGGAAAACTGGTTTTTGCTTAAAGGTGCCAATGGACTATTGAAATAAAAATTATTAATTAGAAAAGAGAATGCTAAAATATGTTCATAAAGGGGCATAATGCTTAAAAATTCAGAAGATATATGTCATAAGAACTTTAAGAAAATCATATTTATCTAAATCATTATCCTGATTCTTGGTTATATTCATTAAACATAAAATTAACGAAAGTTAAATGCCAGAAGTAAATTAATAATCTAATGAAGTTCTTAAATACTTAAGGATTATTTATTTTCAGATTTTAGACAATTTATCTGTATGTTAGTGACAAGTGTTTGTCATTTCTTTTGATTGCGGTTTTTATAGATAAATCTATTAAATTAAGTTTTAAAAATATTTAAAAATTATTAAAAATATTTAATTTTTTAATTAAATTTATAAGGTAGTTATGATAGCTATAAATATAGCGTGAAAAAACAATGCAAAATCAATATATCGATATAAATCAAGTTCAAACATTACTAAAAATAATTAATGTAGAATATCAGCTCTATATTCCAAAATGGGCTATGGGGTATATAATAATTACAGGGGCTATAGCGAGCATTTTGGCTGCTTTTGAGTTAGCACTTTTTGTTTCCCCAATAAAAATAGAAAATAACATTCAGATAGAAAAGATTAAGAAAAAACTTAAAAATTATCCTTTAGTTTCGATAATATTGCCTTCGTATAAAGAAGGAAATTTACTATTAAGAGCTTTAAATTCTATTAAAGAACAAACTTATCCGCATGATAAAATAGAAGTAATATTGGCTGTAGAACATGATGATGATACTATACAAGAAGCCTTAAAATTAGCTGGATTATCAAATTGTAAAGAAAATGGTTGTAACGGTTACATGGACCAAATAAAAACTAAATTAGTATATGGCAAGAAACAGGGAAAGCCTTCAGCATTAAATGAAGCTCTTAAATATGCTGAAGGAGAAATAATTGGAGTTTTAGATGCTGATGATGTCCTGACAAAAAATGCTATTATTGCTGCAATACCATATTTGATAGACAACAAAGCAGATGCTATTCAATTGCCTAGAGAAATATTTTTAGATAAAGGTTCAGAAAAAACATTTAAAGGTGTTCATATAAGAGCACAGGAGGCAGAAATGTTTCTTTATACTAAATTATTGGCTCCTGTAATGGAAACTCTATCGGGTATATCATGGGTTATAGGTTCTGGTTATTTTGTTAAAAAAGATGTTTTAGAAAAAATGAATGGATGGGAAGAAAGTGCAGCAACTGAAGATCTTGATCTTAGTATAAGGATGATAGCATCTGGATATAAGATAAAGGTTCTAAATGATAACCCGGTATATACCGAGCCTGTTAGATATTATTCTCAACTGATAACTCAAAAAGAAAGATGGGTAAGGGGAATGCTATTATTAGTGCCAAAAGTTTTGAGGCATCCTAGAAAATCATGGCCTTTATTAGCTCTTTATTTAATGCCTATTGCAGAATATGCAACTATTTTATGGCCAATAATGGCTCCTTACGCATTAAATTATGCAATAATAGCATTTCTTATAGAATTTTTAGCAGGATTCGCTGCATATTATGCATTATATAAAAGGGTTGGTAAGAAAATCAGGCCATTACCTGTTATACTTGCATTTTATGGAATTACAGCTTGGATTGCGCTAGTGAAATTAATAATAGGTAAGGCACATGAATGGAAGGGGACTAGAATTAATGAAACTAATAGGATAAAGAATAAAGTTACCCAATAAAAATATTTATTTTTATAATATGTAAAATACAATAAATAAATATAAGTAGACCTTAAAATAATAATTGCAAAACACCTGCTTAAGGTTTAGTAGAAGTTTTAGGTTCTAGAAAAATATATAGATTTATATTAATGAATCTCTTTTAAGAATAAAGGTATATCAATTTTTACTGGCAATATCGGTTCGGAAGAAAAAATAACGTAGTATAAAAGTATAATATTTCAGACCTAAAGATTAGTATAACATTCAGCATAGGTAAGAAGTTAGTATAAAAAACGAAAAAGCTAATTTATTTTTTGAAATGAATCTTTTCTAATTGGGAGCTTAACTTGAATGATATAAACAAGCTAACGATCATTAGTTTCATACGTACATTTTCGATATCTACAGTAAACCCATATATAGGTCTAGCTCTAAACCAATATTATAAGCTTCCTATTTATCTAGTTGGTATTTATTATCTTGGATTAACTTTAATCACTGCTATAGGTTATGTATTTGGAGGTTATATGGCAGATATTATAGGGAGAAGAAATAGTATGGTATTATCTACTATCTTAGCATCTTTATTTTTGTTATTATCACTAATAGATCCAATAATATTTATATTATTCATGTATTTTTTTAGTAATGCATACGGCTCTGCTAATAATACGTTTGTTGGAGATACCTCAAATAACGTTAAAGGACTCATTAAATCATTTAGCCGAATTAGAAGAGGTGCAAATGCTGGTTGGGCTATTGGGCCGGCTATAGGTGGTTTCCTTTATGATAAATATGGATTTAATACAATAATAATGATTGCTGGAATAGTTTCTTTAATTGCTGTACCATTTCTCTTACCACTAAAGAATAATAAGGGTTCAAGAAAAATATTAATTAGACCATCAAAAAAATTTTCGAAGTTTTTAATTCCATCTATTTTAACATCTATAATTATGGGCCAACTAGGTTTGCCGTTTGTGCTATATGCATCTAGGTATTTTTCTGTTAGCATAGCCGGTTATATGTTTAGTATAAATGGTGGTATGGTGGTTTTATTTCAAGATTTATTTGGAAATAAATTTTCAAAATTTAACTATAAGCATTCTTTATCTATTGGCATGATTATATACTCATTGGCATATCTTAATTTAATTTTTATAAGCAGGGTTTACGAATTAGCTTTAGATGTTATCCTATTAACAATAGCAGAAATGATTGTATCACCAATAAATAATGCAGTTGCAAATGCTTTATCGGAAAGTGGAGATAGAGGAAAGTATATGGGATTTTTTGGTTTAACTGTTGGTATTGGAAGAACTTTGGGTCAATCATTGAGTACGGAACTTTCGTTTTCAAAATACGTTGAATGGGGAGATGTTTCATTTATTGCTGTTTTATCATCAGTTCTTTACTTATTTTTAACAGAGATATAAAAATATATAAAGGATAATTCTTTTTAAATTTTGATAGAAATATACTAAAAATTTGCTTTTGTTAGACTTCTAAATAAGATTTCTTAAAAATTTCTTAATAGATATTTAATCAAAAATATTATAATTAATAGTTTTTACTCGATAAAATTAACTTCATGATATTTTTCATCTTTAGAGCTGATATTAAATCTGTTATTGCCTTTTTGGCAGATATTTATAAATAGATAAAGCCACATCTCTTCTTGATGAGCTTTTAACCCATACTTTTCCTTCTCCTTTGATATTAACAAAGAACAAACCTTCGTCTCCAAACAACATTGTTTTTAAATTTCCGGCCCTAGTTATTCCATAGCTTAATCCTTCTTCAAATGCCAAGAGGTGAGAAGCTTCTACATGAATTTCTTGCCCATTTTTTAGTTGGATTTCATTAACTTGACCGACAGCATGAAGGAATAATGAGCCATTACCTTCTAATTTTGCTAAAAATATTCCTTCTCCTCCAAAAATTCCAGCTGTTAAGCTGCCTAGTTTTGCATCATATTTAATTGTTTTTTCACTTGCTAAAAATGACGTATGTTCTGCCAATACTCCTTTATCCATTAAATCAATTTTTAAGACTTTACCAGCTAGAGGAGAGGATAAAGCAATTTTCCCAGGTCCCTTTGCTTCTAATAGGAAGAAAGTAGTGCCAGTTATTTCTCTTTTTAGAGCTGACAAAAATCCTCCTGCCATTTTAGCATTTAACGAAACTTCTTTATCTTTATATATTAAATGACTTCCATCTATATAAACTTCTTCGTTTGGTTCAAGATCAATTAGAAGATATTGAAATTCACTTCCTATAAATTCGTATTTCATTTATATCGCCATTTAATTTATATAAATTTAAGATATTAAATATATATGAAATAAAATAACAAAATTAAAAATACTTATAAGATTTATTATATACACTAAATTTAATATTAATATATTAAAACATTTTATTATAAATTTATGAATTAAAGATAATAAAATTTATTATAAAAATTAATTTAAACTTCAAATCATTAAAATACGAACCTTCTTAAACATTTAGGATGTCTTCTTATAGATATTATTTTCTATTTTCAATGGCTTTAGAGAGGTAAAATTTCACTCCTCTTATCTAAGAGTTAGGTAATTGGTTATGATTGATTCTATTCTATTTTTCCCTTAATTGATTAAAATATTACTTAACATTATAAAGTTTATTTAAGACAGTAACATATTTACGTAACTATTGATTATTTTTTAATCACTTCTAAATATTGTTTTGATTTAAGTAACGTTTATTATAGTATTACAAAGTACTTTTTATTAATGATCTATTAACTGATGACGGGCTCTGCTCACGAGGGTCAGAGTGAAAAACCAGATGGGAGGGTAATGATGTTTCTCTCGACTAGCCCCAATGATTTAAGGGTGAAAATTTATGATCCCTTAATAGGGGTGCCGTGGCGGAATTATAAGTAATTAAAAATAAGAAAAAGTTACGCCACAGGTAAACACTATTTATCAATGAACACAATTTCTTTTAATCATTAAATTAGAGATATTTAACATTTAGCATATAAATTATCAAAAAACAAGTTTATCCTCCTTTTATTGGTGGAATTATAGAGATAAAATCACCGTCATTTATTTTAAATTTGCCTATGGCTTTAATATTTCTTCCGTTAATTAACACAATCG
>NZ_JBMFIW010000039.1:0-6008 GCF_049974385.1 Caldisphaera sp.
AACTCATCAGAAAATATTTAGTATTTAAAAATCTGTTAAATTTTACAATTTTTATCTAATGATTCGTTATAAATAAAATTTAAAATTAAAAAAGCTAAATCACTTGAATTTATCTTACTAATTATTCGAGATATTTAATAAAAATTTACAAAACGCTTTAATAATTTTAACATTCCTTAATGTTATAGATCCATAAAATGTACTAAAGAAAATAATTATATTTAAATTTTTTCGAATTTATTATTTAATACCTCTACTTTAATTTCCCCCATGCCTAAACTTTTTAATTTACCTAAACCCATCAATTGAGTTAAATCAAGTACTTTATCTAATATTTTTGACATAATACCTCTCTTAACTCTATAAACAGCAAATCCAGTAAAACCTCTAAATAATCTTAATCTATTTAATTCATCCCTACCAACTATTACTGTTTCTGGCCTCAAATTATAATCCATTTCAACCATATATACATCTGCTAATCTTCCGGTGTAATAGTGTATATTATTTGCCTCATTTATATCCATAATCTTTACCCACAACTTTGCGGAATAAGCTACAATAAAGCTTGGTTCTGGGAGAATTCTGTAGAATTTTGGGATCCTTCTATTAATATTAGAAGCCCATGGAGGTAACATAATTTTTGTTGGAATAGCTGTTGGCGTTAAAAAAGTTATTTTTAAAAAACCTCCATCTTTAATTCCAACGCTTAATTCTGATGTATCCTTTATTGATATAGAATCAATTAAGTAATTGAATGTAGATGAAGAATACTTTACTTCCCCTTTACAGTCTACTATTTTAGAAATATCTATATTTTTGTTAACAACAGCAGTAATAGCGCCATGTAAAAACTCGTTTTCCTTTATGTATAATGGTTTGAAGTTCTCATTATTATCCTTTTTTATAGAATAGTATTTTTTACCTTTATCGTTTGATAAAACTTTAAAAGATACCGCACCATTTTTATAGTATTCAATAAATTGAGAGAGGCAATCATCGCTAAATACTATGTCTTTTAATACCTTAGATGATATTGGAGGCAGTATTGCATATCCTTGCTTTGAAAAAATTTTTAATTTTATTGTTATAGCAGCCTTGTTATTTTCATTTCTGAAATAATCAATTAATGATTTACTCATCAATTTCACCAATGCTTTGAACTTTGCTAAGTTCCTTTACTAAAAGTCCTAGGTCAGTTAAGTATATCCCTTGGCCCCTACCTTTCTGCATAATTAGGTTTAATTTTTTGAGCTCACTTATTTTATTTCTAATAGTTTTATCAGCTACATTTAACTTTCCAGATAGCTCTTCAATTGTTGAGCCTTCATTTACATCTATTTGGTTTATTATTTCTATAGAGCTCACATCTAATCTCAATATATTTAACAGTTCCCTTAAATCCAATGACGTTGTTTCATAATTAGCGGATTCTGGTTGTATAATTAATGTTGATTTGAAACCTTTAAGAGATAGAAGGAAGCCTGAAAAAAATAATGCTAGATCAAATATCCTTAACCCCCCGCTTGTATCTATTATTATTTGCTCTGGCTTTATGTTAAGTTCATTAAATTTCTTGATTATAGTCATAACTACCTTTGAAAAGTCTGTTGAATCTATTTCTATTAAATTAATATCTGAAATCCCAATTCTCTGGGCGTTTAATGTTAAAGAATTAAAAGCGTTTTTAGTTGCATTAACGGCTGGTGATAAAGTTATTGCTATTATTTTATCTTCTTTAGATGCAGAAAATTTGTTTAATGTCCTTATGGCAAAGTCTTCGTGAAATCCTATAGGGAATACGAATAATCTCAATTCAGGCCCTCTTTAATAATTATTTTAAAAGATAAATAAGTTTTAAGGATTGGCAGGGCAAACGTGTCTGTACCAGCACGATTTGCACTTAGCTAAAACGGGTTTAATTTTTGGGGGATCATCTTTATTAACTAATTCCTTTAACTTTATTATCAATGATTTTGCATAGCTTAGAGAATAATTATTTATATCAAAAGAAAAAGTTTCTCCGCCCATGTATAGATGAGCTTTAACCACTTTACCAATATTTTTATTAACCAAATAAGAATAAACAAGCAATTGATCCCTAAAATGATAGGACATTTCAATTTTCCTTTTAAATGCTTTTACCTCTAGTATTTGAAAGCTGTTTTCCCCAGCTATTAAATCTACTTTTCCGCTCACCCCTAGTTCCTTATCTATAATTTTTACTTCTTGTTTCCACGGCTTTGGCAGTTTTAAATTATTAGCTGCTTCAAAAGGCTTTAATTTTTTACCTTGGCCCATACTTTCTGTTAATGGCTCATAAAAGTTGTATTTCAGATTTATATATGGAATCATTTGGCAATAACTAAAGTTTTTTATTGTAGTCACATCTATTAAATAGTCCATTCTTCTTCAACCCCAAAATAACTTTTTCCAATTTTGCTTGCTAAATTCCACTCCATTTCAGAAATCTTTATCAGATGTACTATATCAGTTGATTTGTCTATTATAGATGATGAAGCCCTTTCAATATCTTTTGCGAGTGATGATGAAGCCTTGCCAATAAATGCGCTTCTCTGTATCCTTGATAAACCAAACTGCATTAACCTTTTAGACAACTTAAGCCTTTTAGAATCATCGCTAACATCATAAATTACTAATAACATCAACTTTATCACCCCTTGGAAAATTATAACAAAAATACATACTCCCTTCTCTTAATGACTTAGCAAGTCTAAAAGCGTATTCTTTTACAGATTCTTCAAAGCTCATAGGCCTATAAGCATTTACTGCTTGCTCCTTTAACCTTTCATTTATCAATTTTAATACATTTCTTTTACTCTCTTTATCTAATAGCTTATCGTTGTTTAATCTTATATTAAACCCTCTAGCAATCCCCCTCAAAATGGCTTCATCAACAATAGGGGCTCTGAACTGCTCTATGTAATCGAAAACTAAAACAGGTTTACCGCTTCTATCTACATGCATATATCCTGCATATGGATCTAATCCAGATAAAATTAAGGCTCTGAAACCCAATGAATATAAAATAGAATAACCATAATTTAAAGCAGCATTCAATGGATCACCTCCATCTTGGTCTCTATTAATAAAGTCCAAATTCTTTGGTAAAGCTCTAGATATAGCCCCCCAATAAGATCTAGCTGCAGTTGCCTCAATCTCTAATAACTTCTTTCTTGCCTCATCTATACTAAGTCCTTTAACTTCATTGAAAACTTTTTTGCTAATATATTCTAATTCTTTTTGGTACCCATCTAAATTATAATAATTGCTTAATCTGCCTAAAGCTTTTGATTGAGAACATATTTTGCAGCTTATTAAAGAAGCAGCTATTTCAACTCCTATATAATTGAAACTAGCTAAATATTGTGCCCTTCTTGTATCAGGTGTTCTTGAATAATGAGAAAAATACGTCATTGATAATGGAGAACCTCTGGGATCAGTTATAACTAATTCTATACCTGCTTTAGCTAAAAGGTTTAATGCCTTGCTCGTTATTGATATGCCTGTTGAAGATACAACTACTAAATCTATCTCCCATAGAGGTATTATTTTTTCTTCTTTTTTGCTAATTAATTTTAATGATGTACCGTCAGCGCCTAATTTTACTCCATAGTCATCTAAATATAGAATCTTCATAAACCATCACCACCATTAAATGTTTCTTTTTCTTGGATCAATTCTTCTGCCATGTTATCTCTAGATTCAATAAATTCCTGCCTCAGGCTATCATCAATATATACTCCCTTCACGTTTATCAGCAATGGATTTAAATTAACTGATATTATTATACCGAAATCGTATGGGGTCTCGTTTTGAGATTCTAAAGCTAAAGCATAACCTGCTAACTGAACTTCATGCCATCTCGCATACTTGTTTCCCAATTTAATTTCTACTACTATGTTGTTCATTATTGCATCTGCCCTTAACCTTTTAGATAAGCCCAAAGGAGAACCATCTATTTGGTATTCTGAAAGCCATAAATTAGAAATTAATGAACCTGAATTTATATATGAACTTGTTATATCTCCAACCATTTCAATTACTATAGCTTTATATAACTGGATAAGAGAATTTGCGTAAGAAAGAACCACGTTATCTTTGTAATTTAATAAAATATTCCTAATTTTATTTTCTGATGAGCTTAACAATTTATTAGCTATTTCCCATGGAGCTTTTTTATTAGATATGTTTTTTAAAATGTCATCAGAAGTAGCTTTAAATACTTCATGCAGTGCAAGGCCTATTAACATGGCTTGAGTTAACTGCTTTTCTCCAAGCCTTGCTGAAATAGCTTCCTTAGGGCAGCAGCTATAATAAGCTACTTCGCTTACCCCCAAATTAACATTATAATACCTTGGCTTTAATGGCTGCCTATCCCAATTCCATCCCCTATACTCATTTGATATTTTGAATTGGTCATATATGGAGTGAAGCTTCCTTAATTCCTGTTTTATTTCTTTTATCATTTTTCCACCGAAAAGTAGGGAGGAAAAGAAATGGTAAGTTTTTTTCAATGTTAACCAGAAATCTTTTCCCATGTAGTAAATGGGAATTCTATGAAGAGAAATCCTTTTTCAAGTCTTAAGTTTTATTGTAAGTTTGATATACATCCATAAAATTCCCGCAGGTAAAATATAATTTGGTGTGAAAATTGGGGAAGATTATTGATTCGCTAGCAGTTCTCGGCTCTTCAAAGTTTGTCACTACAACTAATGCTATATTAAATGAGATATTTTATGGTCTTAGGCCTAAAAAAGTTTACATATTATCTGAATATAAACACGAAGAAGGATTTAAGGAAAAAATAAAGAAATCCCTTGATATGTTGAATTTAGGGGCTGATGTTATTGAAAAAGTCATTGGGGAAAGTCCTGAGGAGTGGGAAAAAGGAATAAAAAATGAGAGATTTGATGTTATTGATGTAACCCCTGCAAGAAAATATATGGCTATAATTACGGCAATGGTTGAAAAGACTGAGATCAGATATGCATTATTAAAGAAGGAAATAGAAGGATATAGGACCTTCGGTTATGTTAGCCCAAAAGAGCTCGAGCTTTGGACATTATCTCCTAAATTGGGTATAATAAAAGATATTGATCCCCCAGAGGTAAATACTGAGCAAGAAGTTTCTTTTCTTTCACCTATTGGTTTGGAATCACTTTTAAATTTGTTAGCTTTATTTGGAAAAGTTTATATTTATCCTTTAAATTCAAACAAAGTTATTGATTATTCTCCTGTTTGGGAAGATGTAGATATAGGGAATAAAGATGAAATAATAAAAGCAACAAAAGATGAAGTTTTTAAGTTATGCGCTATGAGATCTGGAATGATTCTACCTGATGAGCTAGAGCAATTAAAAATAAGGGCAGAAGATGCAAACCTTTGCTTCGACACAAATATTTTTATAAATTATGGGGAAACTATTTTTGAACTCCTAGGAGATAAAGTAAGGTATTCGTCTATACCTTTATATAGTGTTTATAATGAATTATCTCAATATATTGAAAATTATCAGAAATCAGGCAGAAGCGATAAGAATACAATAAATAAATTGCTTGGCTCCATTTCATTTAATAATATCTACCCAAAGCTTGCTAACTTAGGCAAGGAAAGAGCAGGCGATATTAATATAATTAAAGAAGCTAAGGAATTAAAAATAAATGCGCTTAATCCTTTGCTAGTTACTATGGATCTTTCTCTTAATGGCAGGGCAGGTCTGCAAAAAATAAATTCTTTTGCTATTAGCAATAAAGGGAAATACAATTTAGCAAAAGGAATTTTGGGAAAGATCTTATCTTGTTTAAGTTTTTACAGTGACATATCTATAAGAATTAATGATGAGGATGTTTACAAAATAATTAATTATAATAGGAATTGGGATCAATTAGTAAATGGAACAGCAAAACTTCAATCTAAGATTAGAAGATTTAACTATGCTCCTTTGATTTCATTATTAGAAAATAATATGTAAATAAAACATGAAA
>NZ_JBMFIW010000040.1:0-4751 GCF_049974385.1 Caldisphaera sp.
TGATCATTTGAGTACCAAGTGCTACAGTTATTGTTGTTTTTATGTATTTTACTTCTCATTCCAAATTCTCTTACCCTTTTATCGTAATAATGTGAATGGTATTCATTTGAATATCCTGTTGCATCTATACCCAGCATATCATTTTCAAACCTTTCCCTGATAATCAATAATGCCTTCCTGAATAATTTTTCTAAACCTCTAACCTTCATCCTCTCCATAAATTTCTGAACCGTTGTATAATGAGGTATATATTCCAAAGATAATTGATCTATAATTGTTGGATTATATTCCACTTCAGCTATTAATTCTCTTAAAATAAAATAAATCTTAATTGCAAGCAAAACAAATAGTTGCCATTGCGTATAAATTTTCTTAGAAAATTTGTTTGAGTATTCAGGCATGGATCTTTTAGCAATCATAAAAGTAAGATCAATAAATTTATAAACATCGTTATTCATGCCAACCTTGAGGGTTTTACTATAGTTTTGCGTTTTTGAAAAAAGTTTAATATTATTATAATATTACTATATTTAATGATAGAAATCCCCATTTATCAGGGCCCCGACATATTTAATTCATTGATAGATGAATTCAAGCCATATTTCAAGAGTTACAGAGGTTTTAAACAGTTCAAAAATCTTGCAAGTGCTATGGTAATAAGTGATTCAAGATCCGTTGCACATTTAAATGGCCTAAACATAGACCATACGAATCAATCAAATCTAAACATGTTCAGATCCAATTATGATAAAGATGGCATGTTCAATAAGGTATGTGAAATAGTAAACAGTGTAGAGGAAGATACTGTTCTGGTAATAGATGATACGATCATAGAGAGAAATGGGAAAAACATTGAATACACAGATATATTTTTTGATCACAATAAAAAGAAATACGTAAGGGGATATCAAGTAGCCACATCACTTTTTGTTGGCAAATACTGTAAATATCCAATAGCATTATCAATCTACAGAAAATTCAATAAAGAAAATCCGGAATTCAAAGCAAAGATAGAGATACAGAAAGAGAACATAGAAGATGCAATAAAAAGGGGTCTGAATTTTTCAACAGTAATAGGTGATTCCTGGTATTTCACGAATGATCTAGTAAAATTTCTTAACGCTAAAGGTAAGAGCTGGATATTTACATCAAAGGGTAATAGGGGGGTGAAGATTCAAGGGAGATGGACCTTCCTTGACGAACTCATTTTGCCCTATGCAGAATCGCAGCTCTTAACCATAGATGGAGAAATATATTCAGCATGGGAAAAGGAGGTGTATATAAGAGGCTAGGCAAACTTAAGTTTAAATATAAGTAATAAATATATATATTTTATGAGTGCGCCTGTAATATTGACCAGTGAAAATGCAATTGCCAGTGATACATTCGGGTCATCAATAGCAGGTTTTATCAGCGCTCTGCCTGACGCATATATGAAAAGATGGATCTCTGATCTGTATTTCAGGGTTAAAAGAGACCGTAATAACCTGCCGATTAGAGTACCTTACGGACTTGCGAAGGTTCAGGCCTCACTGAAAAGAGTGGGCATAGAATCTACTATTGTAGATCCGAAATCATTGAAATATTTTATAGGACCGGAGACTAAAATCCTCGGTATATACACCATGGACGGCTTAGGGCTGAGCTATGGTTCTGGCATAACTTACTGGATAATCAAGCTTGCAGGCTTGCCTTATACTGGTATACCCTACATTTCCAGATCTTTTCTCGATATATTTGACGACCCGACCCTGAAAAAATACAAAGACCAGATCAAGATCGTTGTGGGAGGTCCTGCCGTATGGCAGCTTATTGATACAGATTACGATAAGAAGCTGAACCTGACGCTAGCCTATGAGGGAGAATTCGAGATAGAAGGCCCTCCTCTAATTAAAAACATCCTTGCCGGCAATCAAGTTCCTCAGCGCTATCTGGCAACAAGACCAGTGCCTGTTTCCGAAATACCACCTATCATCACACCTGCAAATGGCGGGCTTGTTGAGGTGACCAGAGGTTGTGGCAGAGGTTGCAAGTTCTGCACGCCTACACTCAGTGGCATGATCAGGTCTATTCCCTTTGAAACTATTGAGAAGGAGATAAAGTTAAACCTTGAACGCGGGAAGGTAAATCACATAGGGCTGCACAGCGACGAATTTTTCAGATACGGGGCAAAAGGCATCGATCCTGATCCGGAAAAAGTGACAGAGCTTGTGAAAAGAGCTTACAGACTCGTTAAGTCCTATGGCGATTATAACCTATCTACTGATTTTACAACTGCTGCCGTGGTAGTCCAGAATCCAAAGCTGGTTGCGGAAGTGAGCCAGTACATGAACGAAGGAAACCACAGAAATTTCATAGAGATGGGCATAGAAACAGGTTCTCCGAAAATGATAGAAGCATGGATGCCGGGCAAGGTTCTGCCTTTTAAAGCTCAACAATATCCTGAGATCGTAGAAGAAGCAATAGGCACGCTAAATGATAATGGCTGGGTAGTGGTAGGAACCATGATAGTAAATCTTCCGAACGAAACAGAACAAGACATAATGCTAAACTTGGAGCTTCTTGACAGGCTCAAAAACTACAGAGTCATAACATTTCCACTGCCTTTCATACCTATGGGCGCGCTAAGACATCGTAACTTCACTGTGTTGGATAAGATGTTAGAAGATCCTCTGCGGGGCGAGTTCATAGCTAAAGCACTGTACCAGGCATTTGAAGAAGCAAATCGAGACAGAAAAATGGTCAGTGAAGGCATGGACAATCCATTTGCAGCCATTATTGTAGAGAGACTGATTAACATATTCACGACCTATCTTACCAGAAAATACTCAAAGCAGATTGAAAATTACGTTCAAAATAAAGGTTCTGTAACCATCTATTGATATTTTTTTCATCATTATTAACAATTATCTCCATATATTAAGTATAATAATTAACTTTTATAACATAGATAACGTTATGAATGTTATAAGATAATGAATATTGTATTTAATATATAAATTAATATTATATATTACAGATATGCAATGAAGATTCAATAATAGCATGGAAAAAATATAGATATATTTCTTAGAAGTAATCTTTTAAGCCCTCTCCGTCATGTTCTAATATTTTTAGGTAATATAAGCGGTGTTAAAAATTTGCTTTTAGTCTCGTTCGCTACTTTCAGTAATGCCTATTATTTGATGTATAAACCTACTTTTTTTATCATTTTATACAGTTCATTATTTTAACATCGCTCAGAATAGCACCATTAGATCTTGCTAAAATTTTGGAACTTATTTTCAGGCGGAATAATTGCTAGATAGTGTTAACGTGCCTTTTTGAAAAGGTAGTCAAAAAAATCTACTTGACCGGTTGTACTCTCTGCATTATCTCAACATTCATTGTTAAAGAAGTTTCTGTTGTCTCGAAAAGTTTAGCCGATGCAGGATTCATCTGGAAGTTAGCCTTTACTCTCAGATAATAATCCCATAAAAGCTGCCATCGTTCATCCGTTTGGTCCCAAAATTCGACGTTTAAGTCCAAAGATTCTTTCGCTTCTTGATGATTTATTACACTTCCATGCATATTGAAGCGATCACCAGTAATAAGCTCAAAGGCGGTTTTTTCAATGGCAGTCTCTGATTTGCCTTTCATAGATCCATCCTTTAACCATCTCTTGGCAAAAGACTTTGAGAATAAAATAGCATCTTCACAAAATTTTATTGTTTCTGGCCTGATTTGTTGTAATACGGGATAATACATAGTTACAAGCTTTTCGTTTTTTTCTATCTCTTTTTTTATATTTGTTAAAGCCCCAGTTATAGACTTTGCAGGTACATATTGACTCTGTCCAGATGGTAGCATAACCGCTATTTGTGGGTCAATTGGTCCAAGTTCAGAGTTAGTTCCCATTATTATTTTGTCTGCACCTATTGATAACATTGTTGCAGCACTCTTTGCAATATTTGGTATGATTACATTGAAAGACTTTGTAAATACCTCTTTAAATACGTATAATGATTTTTCTGCCACATTTCCATCTCCTCCAGAACTCTCTACAATGAGATAAACTTCCTTTGAACTTCGAGAGGCAACCTTAACAAAATCCATAACTGGATCGACATCAGCTTGCATTATGGCAGAAATTGGGTGCATAGTGTTAGCGATGTAGGCGACAACAGGAGCACCGAGTTTGTTCCCTAGGTCCTTCAATATTTACTAGCGTTTCCTAGCCAGTGTGTTGAGATCTGGTTTATATTCCTGCATCACTTGGCTAAATAGATTTCCATTTATCCTTGAATGTTCCACTCAATTTGAAGAAGAACTAATGATATAACCATAAATGGGCTGATAAAGAGCAGCCTCAATTTCACTTAACTTCTTAATATCCGGGTTAGTTTCCTCGGCTTTCTTTTTTGCTTTTAACATAAAATCAGTTAACGTTACATCAGTTTCTTCCATATTTCAATCACCTTCAACCTTCAAAAAAGATAAAATCTAAAATATTATAAAATTTTTCCATTACGACAGAATCTCCGAAGATAAATATCTTTAAACCTTAATAAAAATAGTGCGCTTTCTTTTAATCCTTTTTTTAATAGTCTCTTGATTTTTAAATTTCAATTTTTCTTCAAAAATCATCCAAAATACCAAGTGTGATGAAATGTTAAGAGGATAAAATCCTTAAAACATTTTATCATCTTTTGTTTTGAGATTATAGGAGGTAAGAGGATGAATTATGTGGGATTGGATATACATACTAAAAA
>NZ_JBMFIW010000041.1:0-4104 GCF_049974385.1 Caldisphaera sp.
GGTATAATAGGAATGAAAAATTAAAGAAGCAAGATTTTATATCTGGGGATGGTTGCCTTTATATTTAATTGCTACATTAATTATTTCATATTTAGGTAATTCAGGAATTAATAAGATACCGTTTCGATATGATAACATATTATTTATGGCTATTTCAATAATCTTTTATTATTGGGGATATCAAGCTGATAAAAAATATGAATATTAAAAGAATTATTTTTAAATTTTTTATTTATTTTTATCATAATAAATATAAATTTAACTCCATATTATTACCTAAGGGGATGCAAATGGTTTATGGCCTAAATAAAAACCAATGGATACAGGTAATATCTGCATGGCTTGGTTGGCTTTTAGATGGCTATACAACTATTGCATATGCGTTGGTTGCATTAACAATATCTTCCATTTTCTTTCCTCCCTATTTAAAAGTTTTAGGTATTGTCTTAACTTTTGCAGGTTTTGGGGTTGGTGCATTAGCTAGATCAATAGGTTCTTTAGTTTTAGGCAACTTTTTAGGAGATAAAATGGGAAGAAAAAATATGCTTGTTATTACAATCTTAGGCTTTTCCTTTTTATCTGCATCAAAAAGTGTATTGCCTGGTTATAATAAGTTAGGGATTTTTTCACCAATTCTTTTATATCTAATATTATTTTTTGAAGGCTTGTTTGCAGGCGCAGAATATGGGGGAGGGTCAACTTTAGCTATGGAAAGTACTCCTCCAGATAAAAGAGGTTTTGTAGGTAGCTTTGTGCAAAGTGGATATGGAACAGGTTACTTTATTGTTTCTTTGGTTTTATCTTTTATTTCTATGATAACAGGAAAATCCTTCTCAACAATAGGATGGAGAATATTATTTGCAACAGCTATCATTCCTGGTATCATTGCTTTTGCAATAAGAATATTTGCTAAGGAAACAAACATATTCGAAGAAATGAAAGAAAAAAAGGAAATAGAAAAGATTCCATTGAAATCTTTGTTTAAATACTCTCCAAAACAAATGATTATTGGATTGCTCATAACAACAGGTCTCCTTGCTATTAATACAGCGACTTTTTCCTTTTGGCCTTCCGTTATGTATAATTTAAAATATAATGAAGAAATAATTGGCTTTTCAGTTGCTGTAATTAATCTAGTATCTTTATTCGGTGTATGGTTTGGTGGTTTTTTGGCTGATATAATAGGTGGTAGGAAAAAGCCTATGATTATTTATGGAATAATTTTTGCATTTTTATCGTATTTTTTAATTAAGTATGGCTATACAGAAAAATTAACCATTTTTGTAACTCTATTTTCAATTCAGGCTTTTATTGAGGCTATGATATTTTCAACAATACCAGCTTTTCTATCAGAATTGTTTAGTAAAAAGTATAGAACAACTGCTGTTGGATTTACATATAATGGTGGAGCAATTATAGGAGGCTTTGCAATAAGTTTTATTTATGCAATTTCATTCATAGGTTTGGTAAACGCATGGCTAATAATCCTATATGTTTTTACTATAATAATGTTGATAGGCATATTTTTGGCCCCAGAAACTTGGAGAAAATCAGCTAATGAAGATATGATAAAAAGGTGAAAAAATGAAAATTATTAACGGTTTTAAAATATGCGGTTATGAGGATGAAATTGCTTTATCAGGTATAACAGCTATTTTTCCAAAAAAAGGAAATATAGCTAGTGTTTACGTTGCAGGAGGATCTCCAGGAACAAGGGATACAGAAGTTATAGATCTTGAAAGAAGAGAAAATCATGAAGTAAATGCAATAGCAATAGTGGGAAGGAGCATGTATGGCTTAAGAGCTGTAGAAGGTATTGTCGAATCATTAAGGAAAGATGGAGTTGGATTTAAAGTAAATGATAATATAATTGTTCCCATAGTTCCTGCAGCCGTAATATTTGACTTTTATTATAATGATATCTTGCCTGATGAGTCATGGGGGATTAAATGCTATAAAAATATGGGTGATGAGGTTATAATTGGAGATCATTGGGCAGGAAAGGGTGCAACTGTTGGAAAACTTATGGGAATTAAATATATGATGAAAAGTGGTCAAGGTTTCTATAAGGAATCCATTGGAAATGTTGAAATAGGTGTATTAAGTGTTGTCAATTCTATAGGAGAAGTTGTAAATGAAAAGAATGAAATAATTGCTGGGGTTAAAGTAAAAGACAAAATCATGCCATTTAATGAAATTATAAAGAACAAATTACTGAAAAAATCTTATATAAATACAACTGTTTCAATAGTTATGACTAATGTGAAGGCAACTCCTGAGCAGGTTAAGTTGTTTGCTAAATCAGCATACATAGGTTTATCAAGGAGGATCAGACCCTTTAGTTTATCACTAGATGGTGATATAGTTTTCGCTGTAACAACAAATGAAGTTGAAGAGGATTTAGATTTAATTAGAGGGGCGATAGAGGATATAGCATCTAAAAGTGTTTTATCTATATGGGGATTATAGATGGATATAGATGATGCCATAGATGCAATAAAGAAAGATATGATAAATTTTTTAATAAAAATTATAAACATACCTACGGAAAATCCTCCAGGATTAAATTATGAAAAGTTTGTTGATTACGTTTCAGAATACTTAAAATCATTAGATTACAAAGTAGAAATAGTGAAGCCTAATAAAGAAGAGCTAAAGCAACTTGTTAAATTTGGAGAAGGTGAAAGGCCTAATATAGTTGCAACTTATGGAAATAGCGGAGTAAAAATAGGCTTTAATTCTCATTACGATGTAGTTCCTTCTGGTAAAGGGTGGTCTCACGATCCATATAATGCTGTGATAGAAAATGGAAAAATATATGGAAGAGGATCATCTGATATGAAATCTGGTATAGCTGTACAATTATTCGCAGTAGAAGTATTAAAGATGCTCTATGATATAAAAAATATTACAGTTAAACAATTTATTGTGCCAGATGAAGAAACTGTAGGCAATAGAAACGCTGGCACCTATTATCTAGTAGAAAAAGGGTATATAAACAAAAAGAATTTGGATTATTTAATTTTTACCGAACCATTAAATCCAACAAACATTGGAATTGGCCATAGAGGTGCATTATGGGGCTTTTTTAAGCTAAAAGGAATAAAGTCTCATGGAGGCTTTCCACAAAAAGGTGGAGATACCATAAGATGCGCAGCTAAAATAATAAACTATATCTATGAAATATTAGAGAATGGATCTAATATTGTATCAAAATATCCTATTATACCAGAATCATCTAGAAGGCCTTCATATTTGGTAGGCACAATAAATGGAGGTGATTGGATGAACACAGTTTCTGATTATTTAACTTTCTCTTATGTTAGAAGGATTGTACCAGAAGAAAAAATTGATTCTGCTATTAATGAAATAAATGATATAATTGATTATGGTAAAAGAACATGTCCAAATGTTAATATAGAATTCGATCAGTATTATATTACAGATAGTATAATATTTGAAAATAGTCAGGGGGTTAAATTAATAAGTAAGATAATAAAAGATGTTTATAGCGTTGAGCCTATCTTAGTTTTATCCCCAGGAACATTTGATATTAGGTTTGTATATAATAAAGGTATTGACACATTTAATTATGGTCCAGGATTACTGGAAATGGCACATGCAACTGATGAATACGTTTATATAGAAGATTTGGTAAAATCTACAAAAGTTATTGCTTTGTTTTTAAAACAATTCATTAAATAGCATTTAATTAATTATTAAGTTCGGAATTGTATTAATCACTGTTTGCTAAATTCTTTATAAATTCCCATAGAGGATCAAAGGCTGCAATTTTATCCATATTTATTCCAATCTTATACTTTAAAAAATTTGTGATTATTCTATTATTATCAATTTTATATCCAAATATTTTAGCATAAAGAATAGATTTCAATGTAGGTAAATCCGCATTAAAATTTAATCCAAAGACACTTATTTCATTATTTTTCTTTGAAAGATTTTTATTATAATTCATATATTTTAACAATAAGTTGGTTGATTTTATTAGTCCTATAGGTTTTTTCTTGAACACATAAAATAATGTTTTGGGTAAAAAATTTTCTTATAACCATCTATTATGATTATATCGGCCAAATTGTCTCC
>NZ_JBMFIW010000042.1:0-3781 GCF_049974385.1 Caldisphaera sp.
GATGTTGTGTTTATTACTTTACCATTACCTGGATAAAACAATGCATATTTATTACTTGATGGAGTAAATGAAGATAAAATTAATTGGTGTTCCTGCAACAGTTGCATATGATGAGACTGCAGCTGGAGATAAGGAAGAAATAGATGTTGTGGTTGTATTAAAGGTTATGGTTGTGGTTGTAGAAGTTACAGGTGGAATAGATGTTGTTGTAGAAGTAGAAGTTGTAGAAGTGGTTACAGAGGGTTTTTTAGTTGCATAATAAGCAGCTACCCCTCCTACAATAACTATTATTACAACAACTATTACTGCAATTATTCCTTTCGAAACACCTTTCATACGCTCACCTTTCTTTTGCTAATATCAGAATTTATGCCCACTTAAATACTTTTCCACTTCTTTCACACTATATCATTCATATTATAAATATTTTAAAAATTATGAAGACCTCATCATTTAGTATATGAAAGAGATGAGCTATTTAACATTAAAATTTAAAAGGGATAAAGTTAAAAATAAAAGGGTATTAAGAAATGAAATCAATAATGCTAGGCCTTGACGGTCTATCACCTCAAATACTTAGTAATGCACTAAAAAAGTTGGAGTTAAGAAATTTAAGAAAAATTATTGAGAATGGACAATTACACGGTTTAATATCAATACCACCTGTTACACCAATAGAATGGACAAGCATAGCTACAGGCGTTAATCCCGCAAAACATGGAATTTGGGGTTTTACAAAAATTTATAACAATAATGGAAAACCTATGTGGAGATATTATCAAAGCTTTGACGTTAAATATCCTAGAGTTTTTGAAATAACAGCATTTAAGGATTTGAGCACATTATCAATAAATTATCCATTAACATGGCCAATTAATGGTAACTGGTATACAAAAAATTTGGATTTAATTACAGACACATTAATTGCACCAAAGGTAGAAACAAATTCTGATTTTCTCAAAAAATACTTGAATTACTTTAATCCATCTTTAAATCCTTATGATAAAACAAAATCTTATATAAAAGGCTTAGAGAATATCCTGAATGAAAAAGACTATGATTTTGTTTCCATTGTATTGCCTTTCCCGGATCAGACTTTTCATAAAGATTCCCATGAGGTACTAAATGTTAAGAAAAAATCAAGAGAAATATGGAATATGATAGATTCTCTATTGGGAGAAATAATTAAAAAGAGCAAAAATATTTTCATAGTTTCAGATCACGGCCTAGGCTCATATAGATACTATGCAAATCCTTTAATACCACTGATAGAAAAAAAGAGAAATTATGATTTATTTACTTCTTTTTATACCATAAATGATAAGCTATCATTATTTTTTAAAATACCTATGAGAGTTATCATAAAGAAAACTATAATTAGAAGGTATTTCAATGTCTTAAGGGAAAGAAATGAATTATATAAATTAAGCCAAGAAGAAGCCTGGAAGGGTTATGAAACAGAAATGGATAAACTTAGCATAACATATGATATGCATGATCCAGCTGATGTATGGGTTTCGTATTTTTTAAATGACAAGCAAAGAGCTCTATACATGAAATTAATAGATAAAGATGAAATCTCTAAGTATATTAAAATTGTAAAGACAGAGGATTTATTTAAGGGTTCATTTTATCCAGAATTTCCTTCTGCTATTATAATGCCTAAGTTTATTGATAGAATTTATTTAGATTTTGCTTTACAGACTTTATCATTCTCAAGGCTAAGATTTGACTTGAGGTCAAACCATCACATATACGGAGTATTTATAGCGTATGGAGAAAAAATCGATAATAGGAAAATCACGCTAAAAGAGCCTTTAACAAATTATGATATTACTCCTACTATTTTATCTTCTCTAGGACTACCTATTCCTAAAGGAACAGACGGGAAAAGCTTAATAGAGAATAATCAGTATTATCCATATGATATTGCTATAAAGATTAAGAAAATAAAATAAGATTTAAAGCCATATCCTTTTAATTTCATTTATTTTATCAAAATCTTTATCTTCGTTTACTATAATCTCTATATTATGATTTTTCATCGTAGCTAAATGAAACGCATCAGAAGGTTTAAGCCCATAACCTAACATATATTTGATAACTCATATTCGTCTTGGCTAAGGCAAAGAATTGTAACATAAGGAATGATGAACTTATCAATAAATTCCATGGTATCTTTATATTCTACTTTGTACTTTTTCTTAGATATGTAAAGAACTTCATCTAAAACTAATACATTTGTATAAAGATAGTAGTTTTTATTTAAATGAGAAAAGAATTTTTCGATCTTATCTATAATCTCATTAGTTACTTTAACATTAATATAAATGAATAAACTAGAATCAATAAAAGATTTCAATCCTCAAACTCCTCTTCAAGATATATATTAGCTAAATCCCCTAGACTGGCTATTGGACCTGATAGTTTTTCTGTCTTTCTCTTACCCACGAGAAAACTTCTTTAAGATCTGGTTGGCCCTTTATAATCAATCCATCATCAGTGACTTCAACTATTACATAACCATTCTCTTTTATTTTATATGCCTCTCTAAGTTTCTTGGGTATTATTACTTGCCCTTTTGGACCAATTTTTAATTTTAGTTTAACCATATGTTACATCTAGTAAAACTTAAAGCTATACAAAGTTTATAAACCTTTTAAAATACAAAATGAATTAATTTACTTACATCATATATAACATATGCATACGATCATTTGGAAAATTTATCTTTCATAATATCTGGATCTGAAATAAACGTATTACATCATTTCTTTGGTTAAACAAAAACCTCATTATATAACAAAGCTTATTTAAGGGTTAAACAAAAACGTTAAATAAGGAAAAATTTATAGACTACTTGAAAAAAGATTTGGTGAAGTTAAGAAAATAGAAGATGATAAAATTAAAAAAGCGTTTGGTAAATTAAACGAAATATAGAATGAGTAACTTGTTATGTATATTCTAAGATCAAACATAACAGAGATCTGGAAAGCATTTTGAAGGATGCAGTAAATATTGAGGAAATTGCAAAACCATTATAATAATAAATAATCAATTTTAGCAATAAAAAGTTTAAATAATTTTTGATGCATGTTATTATAATTTGTTATTAAACAAACAACTAAAAATCTTTATGTTCTAACAGAAATTCTATTTTTTCTAGTTTTGTTCTTTGTTTATAAAGGTTCAGCATTTCACTTTTTACAACGTGTATTTCAAATGGATCGGTTATTCCATTTTCCCAAAGCTTTGCAATTACAATTTCAGGAGGAAGATCGGTTACAACAAGTAGATCTATGTCACTTGAAATTAGATTCCTTTTATCGGCAACACTTCCAAAAATGTAGATTTCTGCATTTTTATCTAAACCTTTAACTACATAATATACTGTTTTCAGATACGATAATAAATTTTCATATATTTCAGCCCTTCTTTTAGCCTCTTCAATTAATAACCTTTCTGACAACCATAAACACCTCATCAACCGCTTCCTTAATTTTAAATACCTCTTCTTTTCTATATTCTCTAGCAATATATCTAGAAGTTATGTATACATCTTCTAGAAGCGCGAGCTCTATTAAAAACTTTTGCAAAACATTCTTTACTTCTTCCTTTCCTGTAACTTCATATATAAGTTCTAAAAGCCTTCTAATACTATGAATTCTAGGATATTCCAGCCCTTGTTTAAGGAGTGCTGCTTTTAAAAAAAGCTGTAAGCTTTGCTCTAAGCTAAATGCTGCCAAATCATAATATTCTCTATCTATTTGAATTAGAGCAG
>NZ_JBMFIW010000043.1:0-3149 GCF_049974385.1 Caldisphaera sp.
AATACCATGGTATGTAGGAACGATTTATTATTTAATTTTTCCTGATAGCTTTTTATCAAAAGATTTTGGCGGGTGGGTGGGATGGATGAAGGTGCAGGTGAAGGTTTTTTTTCGAAAATTGGCAAAGGTTCGAGAAAAGAGAGCATATAGGGAAGGAAGCATTATTTCGTGAAGAGTGGAGGGTTTTAATGAGTGTTTGTCATTTGAGAGGAAGCATAATTTTAAGAAGGGTTGAGAGTTTTAATTAGTGTTTGGCATTTTACATTTCTCCGAGGGGGCTTGACAAATATTAAAGATGTGCTATATTAAAACTATGAATTTCTCTCCAGGAAGTCTAAACCTTCTTGGAGAGGGAAAAATTACTAAGGAGGTGGAGTTATGAAGGAGTTTAAAGGTATCTTGGTATTTGGAGAGATAGGGGGGCAGGGTACCCCCTATCTCTATAGCCCTTGGTATGATGATTGTTTAGTCAGAGAGGAAGATGGAATTTTCATTTTTTATGTGAACGGCAAGGAAATTCTTCGGAGTAGGTATCTTAGTGGCCAGACGTGGGAGGGCGAATATGACGATTTCGGAAATATCAATTACACAGGTTATTATTGGGAGTTTTATAGTGTTGATGAGTGGAGATTTATTATTAACAATGTAATCGGGGAAAATGAAAGTATTCAAGACTGGCTAAAGGAGAAGTACGAGGGTTGGGGAATATGATAAAACCCTCGTGCTTCTCTATCGCAAAGCTTAGTCCGAGTGGGTTTAGCCCTCTCGGGCTAAGCCCTCGCAAGCTATCCTTCCTTCGGAAAGCCCTCAAGGGACAAGCCCTTGAGGGCTTGATGCCCTTACGGGGCTTGCGAGGGCTTTTTCCCTTCGGGGGATTGCAAGGCTATTTTTCCCTTCGGGAAGCCTTCAATGGCTTAGCCATTGAAGGCAAGTCTTCCCTTACGGGAGCCTTGCAATCCCTTTTTTTTGTGTGTTGGCAAGACAAAAATTAGCCAAGGGGGTGTAAGATGAAAAAAAGGGTAGTTATTGAGATTGAAGAAGAAGATTATTTAAAACTATCAGCATTAAAAAGATTGCTAAATATCGAATGGAAAGATTTACTAATTGGTGGAGCTATTTTGTATTACAGAGAGCTAAATTTAGATGAAGAACTTAAGAAAATAAAAAGCTTATTGCAAGATCAAAAAAACAACACAGAGGAGGTGTAATATGCTTAAAATAGGTGAGTCAAAAGAATATAGGAAGAAAGAGTCTTTGGCTTGGAAAGATTGGAAGAAAAAAGAGGGAAGGTTTCTGTTAATTGCAGTTTTTGGGCCAGCAAGATTTAACAGTTGGAGTATATCGTTTGACACCGGAGAAGCATTAATTAAAAAAAGCATTACGGAAGAGATTGGGAGAGAGCTAATTAGAAAATACAAAGGGTTTAAGGGTAATCTTTATGTCATAGTTTCTAAGGTTAATGATACTTGGGAGTTGTGGTTAGAAGAGGAACCAGGGAGAGAATGGATTTACAATCTTGAAGGGAAGAATTTAATTCGAAGAAAGGACGATATACCTTTTTAGAGTGTGATTAACAATATAGCCTCGGAGAGTTTACTCTCTCTGGGGCTATTCTTTTTGTCTATACAATGAGAGAGTTAATCGAAAGAAAGAAAGAAGAGATAATACAAAAAGAAATAGAAAAAGGAGTCAAAAGGGTTTTTTCAGATAATCCCTATGAGCTGGTCAAGAAGTTAATTCATCAATATAAGATGTTTTCACGGATTACTTCAAAGTATGTTTCAGCAAACAGGAAGCTTAAAATCATTGATTCAAAAGTTCAGAAAGAATTAGTCAGTAATGAAGAAGCACTAAGACATTTATTAGAAGAAGAGCTTAAAGAGAAGTTCGGAAGAAAAAAGCTTGTCTTCTATAAGACTGAGTTTATAGAAGCTAATTCTTTATATTTTCCCTACCTTGCCAGGGTAGGGTTTCATAAAACACAAGACTTGTTCTTCAAGATTGACATTGAGAAGTGTTTTTACTCTATATATTCAGAGTGGGGACTTGACGTAATCTGTAGTTCAAAGATTGATCACGAGAGAAAGATTATAAGTCTTAACTACATAGGATTAGGTGAATTTAATAAAAAAAATTCAGAGATAATCTCAAGGTTAGAGGGAGAGAAGATTCTTAGGAATACTGTTTACGGGCTTACTCGTAGTGCTTGGCAGTTAAGGATTTATCAAGACGGCAGAGTGGAGAGGGGATACTTCAGAGGGAAGCTACAGAATTTAGATCTCACAGTTCTTATAAGTTCTATACTTCACTACATAGTAGGACAATTAATCAATTATCTTGTTTATTGGAACATTGATGGAGGAATAATTCACAGTTCAGGGCTAAGTTTAGCAGAAGAGCTAATACAAAGTTTTGGTTTAAGATTGAGAAAAGAAGTTGCAAGTGATGAAGCTATAGTTTTAGGGATTGGAAGGTATAAAGTGGGAGATTATGAAACTATACCTTTTAAAAACACAAGAGAGTTAAAGAAGGAAGATTTAGGAAAGGAAATAAAAAATCTTTATGTAATCAAAAACATTGAGGAGGTGTTAAGGTGGCTAAAAAAGAGATAATAGATTTAGAAACAAAAAGGTTTAGGAAAGAATTTTTCGAGTGGATAAAAAATGAAGGGGTAAAGGGTGGTTATATAAGAGAGGATTGGAAGGGAGAGTTGGTTGACTATATCTATGAGAGGAAACAACAAGAAGGAGAGATTGTTAAAAAAGAGAGTATAAGGAGAAATATAAACCGAATGCTTGCTTACTATTACGAACAGGGAGGACAAGTAAGGAGTGGAAGGAAGTATTGGAGATACATAGAGGAGTGGTATAAAGAGAAGGTAGTTAATGAGTGGGAGACGAGGAAGGCTTATAATCCGAACACACAGAGGATAGCAAGGTTTCAGAGATTGGAACACGCAAGAGATTATGCTAAGAATATTAATGCCTTACACATTGTGCCCAATGTAAACCAAAATGTGTTTTATGTCTACCGATATTATGCTTAGGAGGAAAGGTTATTGTTTATTTATCTAATCATTTATATTGAATAATAGATATAAAAATTCTATAAAAATATCATCGAAGGGATTCTGGCTTTCCTTGGCTTTT
>NZ_JBMFIW010000044.1:0-2501 GCF_049974385.1 Caldisphaera sp.
ACAGCAGCAGAGATGTGGGCGCAGGCATTACATGAAATAGATCCAAACATAAATGCACAACCTTTATACATGCCATTTGTAACTATGTATGCATATGATTCTGTGTATGGCCAAAACCCAATGCCTATATTTTATATGGGTTGGTCTCCAGGAACTCCTACGGCTTTAGAATTTGCCCAAGGAATGATCGAACAAGGGGGACCTTATGCTGCTCCTGATGGCTTTAATTCAACCTATTTAAAAGAAGTTAGTAGTTATTTTGCATCACAAAACAATACATATTTAGCAAATTTATTTGCAAATGAAAGCTATACTTACTCTTTACTAAATAATTTAACATTAAAAGCAATGGCTGCAGAGGTTGCAGGAAATACGAGTGAAGCACTAGACCTATATAAACAAGTAGACCAGCTTACAATAAACCTATATATGTATGTATACACAATACAACCTACTAACATGTGGGTACTGAAACCCTACATCCACGGCTATAACAATGAGATTTCATGGGAAGAAAATCCATTAACCAATGCGGCGGTTGACTCCGTATATTGGTGGTGGGAAAAGTAATTTACAATTTAATTACCTTTTTCAATAAATTATTATCTATTTTTTTATATCTTTCTAAGCTACCAACATCAATCCAATCATTATTATAAATATAGGCTTTTACTTTCATATTATTTTTTATCATATATGGTATTAAATCTCCCATTATGTCAAACTTTGTTCCAAGCTCTTTTTCTGCATTTTTTAGAACATTGATATTTAAAGATAAAATACCTATAGTTACTTTAACGTTTAACCATGGTTTTTCTTTAAGACTTAAAACATTATTATCATTATCTATTTCAGCTACACCCACAGGTATTTGATATTTATTTGCAACAACTAATACAGCATCTGAATTTTCTTTAAGTTGAAGATCTATTACATGCTTAGGATTAAGATTGGCTAATATATCTCCATACCATATCAATACTGGATTAGAGCTTATAAGATTGTTTTTATATGCTTTTAATAGAGAACCGCCAGTATTACTATAATTTTCGTCATCTATGCTATATCTTATATTCGTATTATACCTTTTTCCATCTTCAAAATAATTTTTAATATATTTCCATTTATAATTAACTAACAAGATTATTTCCTCAAATCCATTTTTTGTTAAATATTGAACAACATAATCTAATATAGGCTTTTCTTCATCCCCTAATGGAATCATAGGCTTTGGAACTATATCTGTATATGGCCTGAATCTTGAACCCTCTCCACCTGCTGGGATTACAGCTGTAAGATTCAAAACTTCCACCTAGCCTGATTATCTATTATTTAATCTAATATTTAAATATTATAATATAGCATAATTTGTAATTATTAATAAATAATTTTTTATTATTTATTGATCTTTATCTAAAATTGCTATTTAAGTTTTATATGATTTTATTTTCAATAAATATGCTATCTTTATGTAATAGCTGGGATTCACGATAAATATAGTAATTTGAACTATAAAGAATTAAATAACCGCCCCAAATTCCTTTTATTTCAAGTTCCTTGTTTTCTATGTTACCTTGTATATAATTAATCTTAGGTTGCTTTATTCTAAAAAATTCTGCTTCCCTAGAAATATCAAATTTTTTAGAAATTTTCTCAATATAATTTTTCATTCTAACTAAAGAATTATATAGACTTTCTGTTTGAATCCATTTATGTCTCCACAGTTCATTAGCTAACTTGTTTTTTGATATATTAATTTCCATCAATCTTGCTTTATATAAGCTATCAGTTATATATATCTGCGTTGCTATTATATGAGGTTGTTCTGCTATTCTTTCTAATATTCTGAATTTCCTTGTAGTACCAACTTTTGGTAAATCTTCACCAAAGTCAACCAAATAAACTACATATTCTCCTCCTTTTATTTTATTATCAATTTCTTTGCATGCTTCTAAAGACTTCTCACCTCTATATGATAAGCATAAATTATATATTGCCCTTTCACTTCTTTTATGTTTGCTACAAAAACCTTCTGACATAACTGGACAATAAAACCTCTTTGAGGGATCATCTGCCTCTTCTAAAGGTCCATTATGCCATTCGCAATAACTATTTAAGTCATTTTCAATAATTTTAATTGGGCCTTTGTATTTGTAAACCTCTGGAAATCCAATTTTTTGTATCAACATGTAATCTAAATTAGATTCGTATGTTTTTATGGTGAAAGACTCATTACCTAATAATATACCTTTTCCAGGCTTCACTTCTTCTTTAACTTCATTTTCTATTTTCTTTTTAACGAGCCTCAAAATAACTCTTTCATACATTTCTTGTCAAAAAATAATTGACACATTAAAAAATAAAAGTTTTATTGGTATTTATCCTTTAACCCACCAGTAATATAATGAGTCTCCGCCTCCTCCAATCATTGGGTTTTCTTCATAGCTTATTTGATTATTAAATCCATGCATATATGGCTTTATTATCCAATACGCATTTGG
>NZ_JBMFIW010000045.1:0-2298 GCF_049974385.1 Caldisphaera sp.
GTAAAAAAGAATTATTTAATCCTCATTTAATCCTCATTTAATCCTCATTAGAGCTTTGGAGTTAATTCGGAGTTAATTAGGAGTTATTTTGTTAATCCTCATTTAATCCTCATTTTTTGGTTTCAATGGTTTAAAGAAAACTCTTTTCTTCTCTCTCAGTGAGAAGAGAGAAGAAAAGAGTTTTCTTCCTTATTTATTTAAGGAAACTCTCCTCTTCTCTCACGGTAAGAAGAGAGAAGAGGAGAGTTTCCGTCATTTTTCATTTTAAGAAACTCTCTTCTTCTCTCGCAATGAGAAGAGAGAAGAAGAGAGTTTCTGTTTTTAAGGTTTTAAGAAACCTTTTCTCTTCTCTCTCAGGGAGAAGAGAGAAGAGAAAAGGTTTCATTTTTTTAGTTTCTAAAAAACTCTCTTTTTCCCTCAGGGTTGAAAGAGGGAAAAAGAGAGTTTTTTAGATAAAAAGGGTTAAAAGCCCCCTCTCTCCCTCAGGGGTAGGTGAGGGAGAGAGGGGGTTTGGGGGAGAGAGGGAGCGGGTGGGGGAATAGTGGCAAGGCTGGTGGGAACCAAAAGGGTTGACAAAAAAATATTTTGTGTTATTATATATAAAAAAACTAAAAAGGAGGTGTTAGTATGGCTAAGGTAAAGCTTCCCCTTTTAAGTGCACAGGTTAGTAATAAGGTAGGTGAAATAGTTTATTATCATCGTGGAGATTTCGGTATTAATGTTGCAAGAATAGCAACTAAACCAAAAAACCCAAATACTGAGAAACAGCAAGCAATAAGAAAGAACATTAGAAATATGATGAGACTTTGGCTTGGTAGAGAAAACCCTGGTGGGATGAGAATATACTTAAATAAAGGAGATAGGTTCGATGAGCTTATGATACACCCACAAGAAACTTTTACTGATGAAGACAGAAAAGCGTGGGATAATTACGTTCACGTAACAAGGCAAGGCTACAAAGTAACAGGAAGATTGGCATTTATAGGGGTTAATATGCAAAGAATGTATGAAGGACTTGTGCCTTTAAAAAAGCCAGGTACAGAATTTCAGATATTTTAAGTAAAATGTTTAATGAATTATAGAAGACGAAACTATTATTTCTTTAGAGGTGTATTGAGTAATAATTTTAAGGGATACGCTTATAATTTTAAGATATTCCGCAATTTTATTATAATTAGGAGGAAAAGAAAGTATGGTAGATAAATTATATTTAAAGCCTTGGGAAGAAGCAAAAGTAGACACTTCATCAAATACAGTCGCAGTTTTAGTAATGTCAGGTAATGTAGTAATTACAAATACTGATTATAGCATAGTTTTTGCTGAGCTTACAGAAAAAGAAATGTTTACATTGCCAATACAGACAGGGTTATATGTATTGAAGAGCCAAGATGTGCCTTCAGAAGTTTATTTGTTTAGAATGTTTATTTACTGAAGGATTTAAAGGTAAAAGATGGATAAAATATTTTCGAATGAAGTAATTTTACTTTTTATTAACTTATTTATCGTGATTATTCAGTTTTATATTAGAGTAGAAATAAGGAGGCTTGAAGATGTTTTGAATGAAAGAATTAAGAATATTGAGTCTACAGTGGAGATATTAAAGGAATTAGTTCAAAAAAGATGACACTTAAAGAAGTTATTGCATATGTAGAGTCAAACAATAACCCATTTGCTTTGAGATACGAGGAGAGCTATTTTATAAAGGCAGAAAAAAAGGGAAATGAGAAGATTCTAAATCTAATACAGGCATTCAATAGATGTTCTAAAGACACAGCTAAAGTAATTTTTGCGACATCTTTCGGATTATATCAAATTTTAGGGGTTAATCTTTATAGCATATGCGAATTGAAATATTCAATTGGGGAGTTTTTATGCTATAAAGATTTACAAGATACTGCATTTTTTACTTTTTGTAAAAGGCGAGACATAGATATAGAAAAAGTAGAGAATGAGTTAAGATTAATAAGTGAAAAAACTAAAGAATTAGAAAGGTTAAAAACTAACGAGTTAGATTATTTTGAAAAAGTTAAAGATTATATGGAAGTAAATTTTATCAATCTCCAAAATTTAATAAAGTTCATTCAAAGGTATAATGGAGCTATTTTTCCATCAGTTAATTTTTTTAATTACTTATATAAAATGGTTAATGCTTATAAAAAGTTAAAGAAAGAGGAGGTTAAGTAAAATGATTGAAAGAGTAGGAAGCCTCATTTTGATTAAATTTTTATCGATGATTTTACCTAACATTTCCAATGCATTAAGAGAGTCATTAAAAGTAGCATTAAAAGAACTTAAAGA
>NZ_JBMFIW010000046.1:0-1529 GCF_049974385.1 Caldisphaera sp.
TTTCGGGAAACCCATCCACATCTGGGGCAGGACTTGGAAGTTAGGTGTGGGTTAACCTCCTTAACAAAGGAACCATAAAGTGGGGCCTTGTATTTAAGCACACTGTGAACAGTTTTCCAAACAGTTTTGGAAATCTTCTTAGACAAATTTTCGTTAGCATCTCTAAACATCTCTTGTTTATTAAGTTTTTCAACAGCAAAAGTCGTCAAGGGATACATCTCCAATAGTTTGTTCACGAACTTGTGAATATAATTTCTAACTCTATTCTTCTCTCTGTGAGAATACTTTCTTAACAACGCTTTTCCCTTCCTACCGTGTTTAGAAGCAAAAGATTGTATTTTACTCCTCTTTAACTCCATACCGTATTTTAGACTGTACAACTCCTTGATTGAAAATGTAACGAACTTCTCTCCATCATAAGCGTCCAACGTGTATAAGTTGCTATCAATAGAGAGAAAATTTAGGGGAGTGCTCCACTTTAACTTATAACGAAATGGTAAATATACATTGTCCTGTTTTATCACAGGTTCACCCAGTTCAAGCCCCTTAACTCTTCTAGAGAACCATTTGTGAGACCATGAAAAGGTAATATATCGATAAGGTCTTACAGTAATCCTTACACTCTCACCATCAACTTTCCTAAGAGTTGACTTTATTCTAACGTAAACCTTTCTCAGTGTTGGTTTCCTCAATGAAGCTTTTCCCTTCTCAGCCCTCCTCCTCCAAGCCTTTAAGATCGAGTAAGCATCATTTATAGCTTTGTCAACGTAGTGGGAAGCCAAATTGTTGATCTTCTCTAGCTCGTCTCTTAACGTCTTGTACATTTCCTTTTTCTTAGGCAAGGTTATTTTAACCTTCGTGATGACTTTCTTACCCTTCACTTCTTTTCTCTCAACTTTAGCTCTCTCCCACAAGTAGTCTAAAGCTTTCTGTAATAGGACTCTGTAGTTCTCTATTAATATCTTGCTTTCCTCCTTCTTATCATTTTTGATGGAGTACGTTATGTAAACGTACTCCTCCTCTGGGGTAAAACTCCTAATTCTTAAGTTCCTCAACACACTTCTTCACATCTTCGTATTTATGACTCCTCATTCCATATAGTTTTCCGCTGAACGAGACCAATATGGAAATTAAGTCCTCTATTAACTCTTGTTCTGGTGTTTTGTCCTCATTGTCTAACACTACTATTTCGCAGTTGTGTGCTTTGCATACTTCCTCAATTATCTCGAAATTGAACCTAACTAGCCTGTCTGGGTAAGCAACAACTACTTTTAATACCTCGTTATTAAGTATCATCCTTAACAACTTGAGGAATCCTTTCCTCTTCACGTTTAACCCAGATCCAACGTCTGTTATTACTTGGTCGTAATCCTTAACTTGCTCTTGCAAGTATTTTACTTGGTTTACTAAGTCATCTTTTTGCGTGTTTGATGATACCCTAGCGTATAGTATCACTTTCCTCTTCCTTACTATTCCCATCAATTTCTCAACATCTTCTTCCCTGAACCTCCATTTTCCACTCTCTAATA
>NZ_JBMFIW010000047.1:0-1403 GCF_049974385.1 Caldisphaera sp.
TCATTAACAATTGTTACTAAAAACGTATCATCAGGAAAAACATATAATTATACAACATATCAAACAGTTGCAGTATCTAATAGCAGTTTTATATTTAAAATTTTTACATCAAGCTTGAACATACCTAATCCTGGTACAATAATAGTTGCAGAAAATGTACCTGGAGGACCTTATTCTTTTGACGCAGATATAGATCTAGAAGTTGTTGGAGAAGAAATCATCAGAAACATATATTCTACCCTAGTGATATATAATGGTTCAAGCACGTCTAAATTCTTACCAATGGCTGCAGAATACATACCAACAGTTGGTAATTGGTCTCAAAGAAACTTATATGGCGGTATTTCGCCTAACTATACAATGTATACATTTAAAATTAGGCCCAATCTAAAAGCTGCTAATGGCGACAATTTAACAGCATACGACGTTTGGTATTCTATAATAAGATCATTATTATGTTCCGGAGGTGTTCCACCCACTCCAGGATATGAATTAGCACAATACTTAATACCCAATTATAGTGAATTCATGCCAATAGTTACTTCGCCAAATGATACACTAGGGTTCAATGAAATTATGAATTCAATAACATACGATAATCAAACAGATACGGTAACTTTTAATTTATCTGAAAGAGTTAATCCTCAACTATTCTTCAGTATCTTAACAGAGTCTGAGGCATCTGTATATGATGCTAAATGGTTAGAACAAGTTGGTGCAGGCATTAATTTCACTCCTTCAGGTTTTTACCAATATGAACAAACGTGTAACGGAGGCAATTATAATACAAAAGTTCAATGGGATCCCATGTCTACTGCACCATATATGATAAAATCATATACTCCTGGCCAAAGCATTGTTTTAGTTCCAAATCCCTATTGGCCTAATAATATACCTGATATACCAAAACCAAATAATACAGTTATAATTTATTGGGTTAAAGATCCAAATACTGCATATGAAATGTTCTCATCTGGACAAGCAGATATATTAACTAACATACCTCCTGATTATGTACCGCTTCTATTAAACTTAGAATCTAATGGACAAGCGTCAATATATGTTTACCCGACGTTTACAGAAAACTTCTTTGCATTTACATTAAATGTTAATACATCTATACTTAAAAGCATCAATCCGAATTATAATATACCATCATACTATTTTGCAAATCCATTAGTTAGGAAAGCATTCGCTTACGCATTTAACTACACAGAATATTTAAATAGCATAGTAGGAAATCAAAAATACCATATAAACTTTGGCAATAGTTACTGCGGAATATTAATTCAAGGTCTTGATTATTACATACCTCCATCAGAATTAACAGGCTGTCCAACATTTAATTTAACTTATGCAAAGCAATTAATGGAAGAATCAGGTTTTTACAATATAACAGTTAA
>NZ_JBMFIW010000048.1:0-1265 GCF_049974385.1 Caldisphaera sp.
GGCCAGTTTTCTTAGCTTCCTATCCTGGTAGCCGTTTGGTAAGAGTCGAACTACATTTGTCCTCCTGTTGGTATACTTAACTTCGTGGACACCCTCCTCTGGTATTGCAGGAGTAATCGGCTCCTGCTCCTCATCTTCAAGAGATTGACCAGAGAAAGGTCCCAAGGTTTATACCTCTTTACGGGTGCTAATCGGCATATTTTCTGTAGGCGAAAGTTAAAAGCTTTTTTACTCCGCCTTGAAATGCGAGGTTTGTCGTTCTTTTTATCATTTTAATTTTGGTAACTATTATTGTGGAGTTATAATACCTGGATTACCTTATTATGTTCCTCCAAGTGAATTAACAGAATGTCCAACATTTAATTTAACTTATGCAAAGCAATTAATGGAAGAATCAGGTTTTTACAATATAACAGTTAACTTCCCTATAGTTATATTTAGCGGAGATTTAACGGACTTTACTGGTGCACAGATGTGGTCCCAATTATTAAATGAAATGGATCCTAATATACACGCAACTCCAATTTATATGCCTGGATCGACTATGATGAGCTATTGGGTTCCCGGATTAAATGGTCAGCCAATATTTACAGGAGGATGGATAGCAGACTTCCCGCTGGCATCTGACTTTACAAATGCTATGTATTTACAAGGAGGATTCTTCCCAGCAGGTGCAGGTTGGAACGTATCATATTTCGAAAATCTAAGTAAGTACTTTGCATCAAAAGGAAACATGACTTTAGCAAACATATTTGCAAACGAGTCAAAAGAATATAATGAATTAAACACATTAATAGAGGAAGCTAATAACGCTGCTTTATCAGGCAATAATAATTTAGCGGCTGTTTATTATAAAGAAGCTGAGCAAATAGCTGTTAACCTTTATTTATATGTTTATACTTATCAAGAAAACATGTATTGGATAATCAAACCTTATATGATACCATATAAGAATCAAATAAGCTACCAAGAAAATCCAATGATAGGTGGCGGAGGAGATTCATTATTCTATTGGTGGTTTAAAGGATAAATTAAATTTTTATTTATTTTTATTTATTTTTATGTGAAAGCTTATAATCTTCTAGATCTATGTATCTATAGGAAATATAAATGGGATAAATATACTAGGTGAATAATATGGAATATAAATGGAGAGTGCTGTCTAATACGACTTTAGGTATATTAATTGGCATGATGAATTCGACAGTTTTATTGATTGCGTTGCCAGCTATATTTAGGGGAATAAACATAAACCCCTTATCTCC
>NZ_JBMFIW010000049.1:0-1200 GCF_049974385.1 Caldisphaera sp.
ATGATTTTAATATTTATAGCTATAGAAACTTCAGCATTAATAATATCATCTGAAGTAATAGGACTATACAATATATATATAATGAAGTTGAATCTTTGTCTAATAAAAGCAGCATAATAATAACTGGGTATTCGATATCCCCATTTACTTCTCTTGTTAACAAGGAAAATATCTTAAACAGACTAAGCAATGTATCAGGTGTTAAAAACATAGAATTTATAGTTTTATCATTGGGTAACGTAGAAGATAAAAACGTTGTATTTTTAGGTATAAACAATTACAACAATTATTGTGCATATCCTAGTATTTCAGCAGAAAAGGAACTAAACTTAAAAGTCAATCAAACTTTTATTGTTTACCCAGCTTTTTCTAATACGCCGATTGAGTTAATTGTATGTAATTTTTCGAATACCATACCTTTTGGAATAGAAGTTAGCAATAATATAGCTTACCAAATTCATGGTGGAGGAATTAATGAAAATTTAGCATCTATAGCAATAATAAATCTGTTAAACACCTCTTATAAGGAAAATGTGATAAAAGCATTGCAATTGCCAAGCTTTGAGAGCAGTTTAATAAAAAAAGTCTCTGTAGTTGCTGAAAGCTTAAATAGTGAAAAAATTCAACAAGAGTATAGCAAGGCCTCTACGATTTATTACAATAAGCTTGGAATTCCTAGAATTGCATTTATTTCTTTAGCAATAGCAGCAATAATAATTTCAATAGGTTCTTATATAAATGGTGAAGTCATGGCCTTAACTGAAAATGAAACATTTAATATTTTCTATTATTACGGTTTATCAAAAAATAGACTTAGTTTAATTTCTATATTGGTTTACCATCTTAATAAGCTCATAATCCAAAACAACTATACTTAGTTTAATTTCTATATTGGTGAATTTAATATCGTTTATGTTTTCTATACCTTTTTTAATATTAATTTTTTATTTCTTCTCTCAAAATATGAGAACAGATGTTTTTGGTTTCGATTTAATACCTAGAACAAATTATGAAATTATTTTTATAGCTTTTATCCTATTAAAAGAGAAGGTCAGCTTAAATCATTGTACCCTTATTGTGTAACTAATAATAGCTCTATTGCCATATCCCGCGAAGCAGCTATATCGGCTATTGACGGATTGAAAAAACTAAATAGAGCATCAGGCGTTGATAGATTTATCTTTATGACAGCTATTACAG
>NZ_JBMFIW010000050.1:0-1074 GCF_049974385.1 Caldisphaera sp.
CTTTATGTCTCTATAATATCTTTCTATATTGCTTTCCTTGCTATAACCAAAACCCCCTTCAACTTGCATAGCAAGTCTAACTAAATCAACACCCCATTTAGCAGTTGCGTATTTAGCAATAGATGACCACATAGGATAATCTATATCGTTGTTATCAATCTTTTGTGCAGCATTATAAATTAATAATCTAGATGCTTCTAGTTTAACCTTCATATCTGCAATCATGCTTTGAACCATTTCATGTTCTATTATTGGCTTTCCCATAGTTTCTCTCATCTTTGCATAATTTAATGACTCATCAAATGCAGCTTGCATTATACCAAGACCCACGGCTGCTGTTACAACCCTACCTTCATTAACGCCATCCATTACTATTTTAAAACCATTATTTAATTCACCAACTATGTTTTCTTTAGGTACTCTACAATCCTTAAACAACAATTCACTAGTACCCCCACCACGAACTCCCATCATATCTAATTTGCTTATCTCAATGCAATCCTTCTTATCTAAAACAAAAATTGATATACCTTTATGCCTATCCTCCTGTTTACCAGTCCTCGCTGCAACTAAGAAGAAGTCTGCATATGTTGAATTAGTAATCCAAGTCTTCCTACCGTTTATAATGAAATCATTACCATCTTTTTCTGCCCTAGTTATTATATTAGCTGCATCTGAACCGCAACAGGGTTCACTTAGTGCAAAAGCACCTATCTTACCTTTTGATAATCTTGTTAAATACTCTTCTTTTATTTCTTCACTTGCATAGTGAACTAATGGATATGCAACCATTGTACCTGAAACTGTGGCCATTATTGCTACAGCTCCAGATGCTCTAGCAAGCTCTTCAACAACAATAACTGATTCCATTGTTGATAAATTAGGCCCACCATATTTATCAGGAACTCTTAATGCAAAGTAACCCATGCTTGATACTTGATCTAAAATATCTTGACTAATATAGTTTTCACTATCAATCTTTTTAGCAACTGGAGATAAAACCTTTTCTGAAAATTCTCTTACAGAACTTCTCAACAAATCTATATCAGATTTTGCACTCAATTTTATACACCA
>NZ_JBMFIW010000051.1:0-746 GCF_049974385.1 Caldisphaera sp.
ACTACTTTAGATGGGCCTGTTGTACCAGAAGTAAGTATCATCGCTGCTATGTCATATGGCTTTTGATTGGACACTGCTTTTTCATTACTAGATTTAAGCAGATCCTTATATAGCATCCACTGAGTCTTTATTTTATTCTTTAATTTATCTTCCACATCGCCAATTATTATTAAATTCTTTATTTTATTCTTTAATTTATCTTCCACATCTATAAATGCTTGTAACAATTTTGAATCTATTATTAAATGGCTTGTGTCAGATTTTTCTAGGTTATATATTAGAGGATCTTTAATAAAGTTAATATTAACAGTAACAGGAATAGCACCTGCCTTTAATATACCAAAGTAACTTATTATCCATTCTGGAGAATTATTTGCAAAAATGGCAATTTTTTCTTCCTTGTTAATTCCTAAAGATTTGAGCCCGGCAAAAAATGACGTACTTAAATCATTAACTTCTTTATAAGTAAATTCTCTACCATCTTCATATATGAGCCAAGTCTTTTCTCCATTTTCTGCTGATTTGTTTTCGATTAGTTTGACTAAATTAGGGTATCTTTTCACAGCTTCTAAATAAATATTGATATCATAAAAGCCTTTTTTGGCTGTAGGATCAGGAGGAAATATTTTATTACTCATCATTATCACCCTATAGTTTATCATTAATTCCGGAGGCATAGTAAGCCAATTTCTTGCTTCCTTCATAATTATATGATCTGTATAATTCTATAACACTTGCTTCTATGG
>NZ_JBMFIW010000051.1:756-1028 GCF_049974385.1 Caldisphaera sp.
GGATCCTTCTGCGTGTATCATTGCAGTAGTAAATAAAGCCCCTAATGAAGAAATTATTTCTCTTGTTAACGATAACAATTTAGATCTTATTATTGGATCAGTTCCTTTCTTGCCAACTAAATATTTTTTCAAATATTTAGATTCTTCTTCATTAATAAAATCTTGGGAAGAAGGCAGAGTAGCAGCTAGCCCTCCTGCGACATCTACCAAATGTTTTATTGCATCTAAATACCCTTCATTAGCTACTAATTTTCCTACATTAGTAAATATCC
>NZ_JBMFIW010000052.1:0-991 GCF_049974385.1 Caldisphaera sp.
ACGTATCATCAGGAAAAACATATAATTATACAACATATCAAACAGTTGCAGTATCATCATCTAGCTTACCATTTTCAATATATTCTGCAACATTAAAGGTACCTAATCCAGGTACAATAATAGTTGCAGAAAACGTACCTGGAGGACCATATAGCTTTGATCCTGATGTAGACTGGGAAACAGTTGGTTGGGAAGTTATTGCAAATGTATTTTCAACCTTAGTTATTTATAAAGGATCTAGTACTACCAGCTTCTTACCAATGGCTGCAGAATACATACCAACAGTTGGTAATTGGTCTCAAAGAGATACTTATGGGGGTATTTCTCCTAATTATACTGTTTATACATTTAAAATAAGGCCTGATTTAAAAGCAGCAAATGGAGATCCTATAACAGCATATGATGCTTGGTATAGTATAGTTAGAGGTATGCTTTGTGCTGGGGGAGTCCCCTCAACAGGTGGATGGTTAATAACTCAATATCTAATACCTAACTATACTCCATACACATCTGTTATCAAATCACCTAATGATACCTTAGCAGCAAAAGAAATTATAAGTGCGGTAACTTATGATAATGCAACCGACACAATTACATTCCATTTAGTTCAGCCAGTCACACCTACACTTTTCTTCATGGCACTATCTCATACCTTAGGTGGTGGAGCAGTTTTAGATGCAAAATGGCTAGAAAGCGTTGGTGATGGTATAAATCTGACAGGCTTATATAACAATAATCTCACTCAATTAGCAGAATCTTTCTATTCTTATGAACAAACTTGTAATGCGGGTAATTATAATTTACAAGTACAGGATAATCCAATGTCAACAGGTCCATACATGATATCATCTTATACCCCAGGTCAAAGCGTTGTATTAAAGCCAAACCCATATTGGCCATCAAACGTCTCTGATATACCAAAACCAAATGATACTATAATAATTTATTGGGTTAAAGATCCAAATACTGCATATGAAATGTTCTCATCAGG
>NZ_JBMFIW010000053.1:0-899 GCF_049974385.1 Caldisphaera sp.
CCTTCTTTCAGTTCTAAATTAACATTATTTAGTATTACTCTATTTTTTTCATAAAAAATGTTTTTTAAAGTAATCATTATTCTCACCTGTAGAAATAAACGTGCAAATAAGGTGATATAAGAACAAGGTTGTTATAATTAATCGGTAAATTGCTTAAGTTAACTATACCAGTCTGCATATAATACCCAAGGTAATAATTGGCCCTATAAAGAAGCAATAAACCGTTTAGGTTACCTAATATTGGTTGATTTGTATTTATGTTAATCATGTTCGAAAAGAAATAACTTACTTTCGTATCTCCATAAAATGTTAAATTCAAGCCATTAAGCTTGTAAGCTGTTAACGCACTTTGAGCGAATCCATAAGAATACCTCCAGTTTGATGATATAAACCAATGGGTTTCATAAATTAAGTTGCTAGATAAGATAGATATTGTTAACCCCCCGGTTAACAATGATATTGCAGATATGATTATTCCATACTTCCTTATCTTTTTGTTTTTAGTTATAATCCCTAAAACGATCCCTCCCCACATTATTAAATAATTCGTGAGCCTTACAGCTATAAATTGTAATAATGGACTCGATAACATAATGTACAAAATAGAGGAAGCAAACAATATAAAAAGGGAACTCGCTATTAGATGATCCTTTGTTTTGTTAAACTCAAATTTGAAACCTGATGGAACTAGAAAAATTATTGGAAAACCTATGAGAATGATCTGCCAATAATAATCCTTCTCATATAAAAAAGTTGTATTTCCTGAAGAAAGAAAAAGCAGGAAAATCCCAAAAAATAAAGATAAGATATAAAAGAACAAAGGTAAATTCCTGTTTTTCGGAGAAAACATGATGTATGAAACCGTTATTAAAAATAGATAGATGAAAAACGTAAAAGTA
>NZ_JBMFIW010000054.1:0-871 GCF_049974385.1 Caldisphaera sp.
CATTAACTCAGCTTCAGCAAATACTTCGTAAACGTTCTCTTGTAAAATTTTAATTTCAAATTGTAATATTATCCTGTCGCTTGAGAAATGGAAATAAACAGCATCAGCAATTTTTATAAGTTCTTTTATATATTCAAATATGTATTTTTCAAACTTATAGTTTATAAACGTAAGTAATGCATTACTATCTAAATCTTTTTTGTTTCTTATTTTTTCAAATATTTCTATCAGCACTTGAAATTTTTCGTTTTCGCTTTTTAGCTGTTCTAATATTTTATCTAAGCTTTCAAATGTCTCTAGCTTATTGTTTTTTATGCTATCCTTTATTTGTGTCAAAATATATAGTATTTTCTCTTTCTTTTCTTCCTCTTCCTCTTTAATCTGTTCCTCAGCCACTTTTTCCACCTCGCTATTTTTATATACATAGTTTAAAGTTTATAAACTTTTTGCATTTCTGTAATTTATGCAATTACAAAAATGTTATATAAAAATGATATAGTGCTTATAGCAATATAATATATAATGCTTATTACAAAAAAATAAATAGCATTTATAATAAAAGAAAATAAAAAATAATTTATGGATAAAATGAGTATGGTTCGTTATGCTTCCAATATTCATATAAATATTTTGTGTTAAGATAACATTCGCTATTAAAATAGTCATACGCTATATCAAACATTCCATCAATGGCATGATATAAATCTTCTACATCATTAGTATCTAATAATATTTTTGTATAATAATATCCATTTTCATCTTTTTCTTTTGTGTATATCATGTATTTATTTGCAATTGGATTTATAAATATAAAATAATCGTTCCACATTTCGCATTTTGTGTAATAGCCTGGCTCTATTTCTTTAAATCC
>NZ_JBMFIW010000055.1:0-529 GCF_049974385.1 Caldisphaera sp.
CGCAGCTTACCACGTCCTTCATCCACTCTAGCTGCCAAGGCATCCACCAAGGACCCTTACTAACTTGCATACCCACTTTAATTACTTCTTCTCTCAAACCTATTCAACTTATAAAGTATGAGCTTCTCCACGTTTTACACATGGAGATGGTGGGATTTGAACCCACGACATCCTGCTTGCAAAGCAGGCGCTCTCCCGCTGAGCTACATCCCCTTAATACGCATCCCTGATAATGGGCCTCACTGGATTTGAACCAGTGACCTTACCCTTATCAGGGGTACGCTCTAACCAAACTGAGCTAGAGGCCCTAAGGGTTAATAGCTCAATGAGAGGATAGCGTAGCAAGCGTTATCCGTTAAAAAAGGAGGTGATCCAGCCGCAGGTTCCCCTACGGCTACCTTGTTACGACTTCGCCCCAGTTACCGATGTTTTCATCGGCCTCTGCCTCCCTTGCGGGTTAGCTTGAGGACTTCCGAAAACACCAGCTTCCGTGGCGTGACGGGCGGTGTGTGCAAGGCCCGGGAACGTA
>NZ_JBMFIW010000055.1:539-823 GCF_049974385.1 Caldisphaera sp.
AACGTATTCACGGCGACATAGCTGATACGCCATTACTACCGATTCCGGCTTCATGAAGGTGAGTTTCAACCTTCAATTCGCACCACGACAAGGTTTGTGAGATTAGCTTGAGCTCGCACTCTCGCTACTCATTGTCCTTGCCACTGTAGCGCCTGTGTAGCCCAGAGCATAAAGGGCATACTGACCTGACGTCGTCCCCTCCTTCCTCCGGCTTGTCGCCGGCAGTCTCCTTATAGAGCACCTCATACGAGGAAGCAAATAAGGACAAGGGTTGCGCTCGTTGC
>NZ_JBMFIW010000056.1:0-821 GCF_049974385.1 Caldisphaera sp.
CCCTTAATACTTTATGCCTCAAATCTTCTCTCCATTTTATTAATACTGAGCCAGGTATGTGCCAAATATTAAATGCTGTTGTTGGATCATAATCTACCTCGACAACTCTTACATTATCATCCTTTAAATGGGACAACAACCAATTATTATCAACAATTTCCTTAATTTCACCCATGTCACATCACTATGTTTTAAGCCTAAAAGAATTAAATTATTTTTAAGTTCATACAAATAAAAATTTTTTTCTCTATGTATATTTTTGATATAAATCATGTATTTCTATATAAATAGAAAAAATTATTAGGTTTAAGTTTATTTTTGCTAATGATAAAATGAAAATTATTTTTTGCTTATTACTTCTATTGTTACTTTAAACACCCCATTTTCTTCTTCTATGCTTACCAGAGATGGGGTATGCTTCACCGTTTTAAGATGTGAGGTAAGCCTCTACTCCGATACCAAGACAAAAAGATAAAGGGGTTAAGATGTCTCTCTCAGGTTAACTTAATAAGGAGTTAGATTAACTTTACTCCCACCTGAAGCGAGGAATAAGAGTATCATAAAGGGGTAACCCTTAAGGCCTTAGGAATCAATCTCCTTCATGGCTGTTAGCTTATATAAAATGGTCAGTGGAAAAATTAAATGAATTATATAAAATTTATCTCTAAGTAACGATCTCTAAGAATAGGATTTAAACATCTTAAATTAAATGCAATAAACTAATTAAAATGCTATATGAAAGATAATACTATATAAGCATACTGTTTAATCCTTCTTTTAGTGCTGCTTCATGAAGTTTTTTATCTGAAACAAGAAATGAA
>NZ_JBMFIW010000057.1:0-820 GCF_049974385.1 Caldisphaera sp.
GAAATGGAATTGAAAGAGTCAGCTTAATTTTAGTCAGTATAATTTTATCTCTTTTGCTAAGAATCCATGAAATGGAATTGAAAGGAAAGACAAATAAATTATACAATAGCTTCATTAGGTTTATATCGAATCCATGAAATGGAATTGAAAGAGAATTGTTGATTACGTTCATATAAACAAGAAATATCAAAAGAATCCATGAAATGGAATTGAAAGACCATCTTTCTCACCTGGTCACTTATTAGTATACTCCTGGGAATCCATGAAATGGAATTGAAAGTGTCCTCCTTGTCCTCCTCCTGCTGTAAAAACTGCTGTTTGTGAATCCATGAAATGGAATTGAAAGCAGAAAAATGATGGGGAAAAAAGACTTTGAAAAAGCTAAAGTGAGAATCCATGAAATGGAATTGAAAGACATACGTCCCACCAGCAACATCACCAATTACAGGAACAGAATCCATGAAATGGAATTGAAAGTGAACAGCTAGAACAAGAACTTAATAATATGCCGTCCGAGTCTGAATCCATGAAATGGAATTGAAAGAAATATGGATTACAAGCATTAGATAAATTTGTTAAAAAATATGGTAGTAAAGGTTTAGATATTTATTTAGTAGGCACACCATTTAACCGTGATTACGCTTTACAAATACTTTACCCATTTATGAAAATAAAAAACCCTATACCATTAGATGAAATGAAAAAGCTTTATGATAACCACCTCTTTTATTTAAACTTTAGTGATGCTGAAGGCTTTGGGCTAACGCCTTTGGAAGCTATGAGTTATGGTGAAATTGTTATCACAAGCTATTATCCCGCT
>NZ_JBMFIW010000058.1:0-768 GCF_049974385.1 Caldisphaera sp.
AACTTATTTAATAAAATTGAATAATTTACAAAACAAAGTAAACCACATAGTTGTGACTGATAATATTTCAATCAATAAACACATTGTTGAAAATTTATGGAAAAATTACCTAATTGCAATTTCATTGATTTAAATTCAATTCTGAATTACCCACACTATAAATATTGTCATTAATTATTATCCATAGTATTTTAATCATGATTAATTCTTGATATTAGGCCAAGATACCATAGTTACTGATAATGTTATCATAAAGATCTTAGAATTTATGTAGATTTACTAAATAATACAAGTAGAGAAATGGCCAACCGAAAAGCAAGCTTAGTCCTTTAGGACTGAGTAGAGTTTTTAAATTATGAATGTTTTAAAGTATTGCAAAATAAAAATTTACTCCCATATTAAGATACCCAATAAGTACTCTACATATGCCTGAGTTCCTAGAATCAGGTATGAGATGGCAACTCCTGTTGAGGGATAGGGGTAATGAACTGAAGATCCAGCCAATGGTCCGCCGTTAAACGAATGGAGCGAGGTGGTTAAAGGCTACCAGCTATGAAGTGATTAAGATTAATGCGTAAACGATGAACCTATAATTCTCCTAAGTGAACTCCTCGTCCTAAAGAACGAAGAGATGTCAGATAATAGAGCTTAATATAAATACAGAAACTGTGAAATAATTCCTATAAATAATATTTAGCTTAAGTGCAATAATAAATTATTTCGACTTACTATTTTAATATTGGTTTGAATATTGGTTAGATTGTCTTA
>NZ_JBMFIW010000059.1:0-682 GCF_049974385.1 Caldisphaera sp.
GTAGCTTTTTCTTTAAGCTCTATGAAAAGAAAACCATTACTCTTTGCAGCTTCTTTAGCTGGGCTTGTCAAGTTTTTGACTACAATATATTTTAAATGGGGGATATCTTTTAGGCTTAAAGTTCTTCCAAATTCTTTGTTAATTACTTTTACATCAACTTCTTTATTCCAATTTTTGCAAGATACATAAACCCTAAGTTATTATAAACTATTTTCTCAGTCATATGCATCTACTTCTAAATATTTACCGCTTCAGATGCAGTTGCAGAGAGAATAAAGGCTGCAAATTCATCTACTTCTAAATATTTACCGCTTCTGGTTAACAACTTTGCATTCAAATCTATTTGAAACCCTAGTTCGCTCAATAAATTAAAATATGTGTTTATGTTAATATTTTGCTGTTTTTATGTTTAATCATATTATTTTGCAAATATAAGGTTTAATTTTAGGCTTTCATAAATTATTTTGGTCATATTTTACTTATATAATAATCAATAGAAATTTATTTTTATAATTAGTTTGCTAAAACTACTTTTACATATAATATAGAAATTATTCCAATAACTTTCAATTCCATTTCATGGATTCTGTTATTTTATTTATTGATGTAAATCTTATTTTAAATTCCACTTTCAATTCCATTTCATGGATTCACTTTTTTGATTATCTTAATTATTTATTTG
>NZ_JBMFIW010000060.1:0-673 GCF_049974385.1 Caldisphaera sp.
AACGGCAATCTTAATTTCTTATTTCCTTCTTTATCAATTGCACAATTAATTAATGATATACTATTAAATTCATTAATCTCTACATTTCTTTTAGCCATTTGAAATGCCCACGGAGATGCTTCTACAGAAACAATTCTTTTTGCCCCTCTAAGATTAAAATAAATAGCTGAATCCCCAATAAATCCTCCAATATCTAATATTGATCTATCTTTGACATTAAGGATTTGATAATCATTGATATCAAAAATAAACTTAATATGACGCCCTCCATAAATTTTTGCTTTATTTTTATCTATTTCAATAGCAATCATAGCTGCTTGTCCTCCAGCTGTTATAACTATGCTTGAATTTCTATCTATTTCAATAGCAATTGAGCTTAAATCATCAGACAAGTCAACTAACTTGCAACCTTGTAAAGTGCACAGAAAAGCAATGCTTCCAACAATTTCTCTATCACCTTCTATCTTTTTTCCATCTTTAGTTATAGCTTTAGCTTTTCCTTCTGTAGCTAATTCAAGCAAAACAATAAACCAATTTTTGTAAGCATTTCGATACCTTTTTATTATTTCTCTCAAATTTTTGGCATCCTTTATAGTCAAATTTGTCATAATCATCCCATATTAATTAATATTTTTACTCTCTTAAATACCTTTACTTTTAAGATCTATGATAA
>NZ_JBMFIW010000061.1:0-670 GCF_049974385.1 Caldisphaera sp.
TTACGTTTCTTTATATAATATAATTCCAAACCTATTTATATCTTCTAATGCCCTATCATCAACATATGGTGATATTATAACTAGTTTAGGTTTAATACCAGTTACCTTTTCATAAAGCTTACCTTTTCTCCAAAATTCTATTACATCTCCTCTTGATATGCTTGATTTAATCTCTATCAGTATGTGTTCGTTATCTTTTATTAATATATCAATTTCTATTTCGCTTGGATATCCATAAACTTCTCCTGAATCATCTCTAAATATCCACCTTTCAACCTTTCCAGCACCTAATAGTTTTTCAACTACCCCTTTCATACCGTTTCTAAAGGCTTGCTCAGAAACTATTCCCCATCTAGCGCCTAAAGCATCTAAACGTCTATTAAAAGATGCAAAAGTGTTGTTAAAATCAATCCTTAGTTGTTTTAACTCATTCTCTATAGCCTCAAACCTCTTGTTATTCTCTTCCCAACGCTTATTGTTTTCTTCCCACTTCTTGTTATTCTCCTCCCAACGCTTATTCTCAAGTTCAATAAACCTGTTGAAATCTTCTCTGAGTTGTTTTAATTCTCTCAATATACTATCCAAACCTAAAATGCCAGCTACTGTATAACGAAATTCTTCATCTTCTTTAAGTAATCTCAAAAATTCTTCTTTAATTGCCATTGTTCCC
>NZ_JBMFIW010000062.1:0-650 GCF_049974385.1 Caldisphaera sp.
ATTGTCTCTAACAAAGCTGGGTATCAAAGGCCTCGACGAAATTTTAAACCAAGTATACAGAGGCTCAATAATACTAGTAGCAGGAAACCCTGGTACAGGTAAAACAACAATAGGTGCAAAGTTCTTATACGAGGGCTTAAGGCAATTTAATGAAAATGGTTTATATTTAAGCTTTGTAGAGACAAAGAAGGATTTTTATAGGAATATGCTAAATTTGGGAATGAACTTTGAAAGCTATGAAAAGGATAACAAATTTAAATATATTGAAGCTGTAACTGTTACAGATATAAATGCATTGATTGATTTATTGCAAGAAGTTTTAAACATGATAGATAAATTAAATGCGAAGAGGTTAGTTGTTGATTCAATATCTGCAGTAATGCAGATGGGGGAAAAGGATGAAGGTAAAATAAGGGAATTGATGCACAACTTCTTTTATAGGGGGCCCAAGCTTAAGGAAGTTACAACAATATTAATTGCAGAATTACCTTATGGGAAGAGAAGCGTTGGATATGGGATTGAGGAATTTATAACTGATGGAGTTATAATATTAAAGAGCAAGATAATAAAGAGGAAATTGATAAGGCTTATGGAAATAAGAAAAATGAGGGGGAATGAAATAAGCGTAGGAGAGGTACCATTTATAATAG
>NZ_JBMFIW010000063.1:0-645 GCF_049974385.1 Caldisphaera sp.
ACTATATTATATCCACACATAGATAGCACAATAGAACTACTAAAAGACTTATACAACATAATATTAGAATTTGAACAGCTATTAAAACCATAACCTTATTTTATTTTTTTTGTTTTTCTTTCTATTTTTGTTTTTGTTTTATATAATTTTAAGCACTATATGTTATATTATACGCTATACTATGTTAAGCATTATTGTTAATTCATATAAAATTTTTGTATTTGTAAACTTTACAGAAATGTAAAATCTTTATAAACTCTACACTACATATATTTAAAGTAGACCTTTCAATTCCATTTCATGGATTCATTAGAACAAAATGAAAATATTAACGTAAATGAGATAAATTCTTTCAATTCCATTTCATGGATTCCGATCCTCTCTTCTTATTTTCTCTTATATTACTTCCATATGCGGATTCCTACGTATACCTAATTACATGAATTTTATTCTATTTTGTATTCAAATGCCTCATGTAAAAAATAATCAGCAGAGTTTATATATACAACTGAACTTTTCGTATATATTCCCTAGGCAGAAAAGGGAATTTCATGTAACAAATTTTTTTATAATCCCACTAAAAAATTTTTGATAACTTGAGAAAAAAGAGTAAAATTTAAAAGATTCCCAAGCAAAACAAGGGAA
>NZ_JBMFIW010000064.1:0-644 GCF_049974385.1 Caldisphaera sp.
CTAATAAACTATTAAATGAAAAACTAACAAAGATGGCGTTAAAACAAGGTGCAATCCGCATTTAAACCAAAAATGAAAAGTGTTTGAAGTGTTTTTATTCCATAATCAGGATTTTCTTCTCTTTTTAGAGAGTAGTCTTTCCCTTTAAGTCTTACTCCTCTTCCAAAAAGCTGTATTATCTGTGCCCCTTCTCCTTTCCCCATATTGATTAATCCCATCGTTGAAACTCTCCACGAATTCCAACCTTCTATAAACTTCTTTGAACCAATTAGAATATTTACAGGAGAATTGCTTTTGTTAATCTCAAAAAACAAAGATTGGCTTAAATGGTCTTGTTTTACTTTAATATCTGATGTTGATATTAAATTCTTAAGAGAGTTAACATCTCCTACATTGATAACTCCGAAATAATTCTCTGCAGTAGAAGTTTTAAGTCCTATCTCTCCTGATGCATTTTTTATTTCAAAAAGTTCTAATCTTCCTTTACCGCCAAATACTCTTTGATAAATATTTTCTGTAAGTGTCTCAATATCTTGATTTCTTATAAACTCAAACTTTCCTTTAAAAATATCGTTCCCTTCATTGACTATAAGCTCAGATTCTCCTTTTAAAATCTTTCTAACAATGTCCTTTAAAAACTCTTC
>NZ_JBMFIW010000065.1:0-619 GCF_049974385.1 Caldisphaera sp.
GAGATAATTCTAGCTTCCTATAGGCCTACGGATCTAAATGATTTGATTCTTACTTTAGCAAATATTAATATGGCATTGTTGGGAAGATCTCGAGAATGCTAGATCTTTAAAATAACAATAATTAATCTAGTAGGTTAATTACGTTAAATAAAAATTTTATATATTAATAATAGTTTAAATTTATATGGTGAAACATAGTTGAGTTTGCAAAGAAAATCCAAAGAAGATAAAAATGAAGCTTCTCCTGATGTTAAGATTAAAATAGGAGATATAATAGACTTTGAGCTAGAAAAATTACCAAATTTATCTGTATTAATGGGCCCTCCCCAGTCATTCAAGACAACAATATTAAAATTAATATATGATATAGCATATTCCTCTAAAAATAATGTTATACCATCCGAGTTAAGCTACATCTATTATAATTTAACTAAGGTAGACCCTTTAAATGAAAACGCAGAATTTAGGCTATATAAATACGAAATACATTGTAGTTCAGATGAAACCCGAAATAAAACATGCGATAATGGAAAAAATTCAAAAGATTACGAAAAATTCAATGCAATTTTTATTCCGGAAGAATTTAGTTCAATCATAAAAGGTTTTTATTTGCCTTTCG
>NZ_JBMFIW010000066.1:0-597 GCF_049974385.1 Caldisphaera sp.
GTCAAATATAAGCATTACAGTTCTTAATATTTTATCTTTATAATCTCTGCTAATTAAGCATGTATAGCTTATTTTAAGCATTTTTATTAAAAATGTATATTAATGATATTATTTATTATTTTAAAGGCATTGATATAGTAGCTTTAAGTGATAAACACTAAAATCCTTTATATTAGCTAATATGAAGCGAGAGAAATTAGAACAGATTTTTATTTATGCTTATTATTAGTTGATCAAAAATTCCCAAAATTTTATTTACAAAAGTTTTTATATTTATTTGAATATTTAATTAGCTGTAAAAAGAGGTGTATTTATTTGCATACTAAAAGTGTAAGGTGGTTTGTATTTCTTGGAATATTAATACTTGCAGTCTCCTTCGCTCCACAATCTCATGCCATGAAAACAACAAAATATGAAGGACAAACAATCAATACAACTAAGATGCTTACTCCTATAGCAGAGCAATCAGGTCTCAGCGAAAGTGTTGGCATAAATGATAACGGTTCGGCTTTGATAAATGGCAATATAATAGATTATAACTATTCAACAAATGCACTCTTAGGCTACTTTGCATTTTATGGTGGCAGTTTCTACTCT
>NZ_JBMFIW010000067.1:0-590 GCF_049974385.1 Caldisphaera sp.
ATGCCAGTTATGAAGATAGCAAACCAGATATTAAACCCATCTATAAGGTCCTATCACATCTTTAGAAAATCAAGAGTAAAAAGAGTATACAACATTTTAAGGAAATACATGCAGTTAAGAGTAATATTCATAATCCTTGTTAATCTTGTGTCAAAAGCAAAACCAAAACTTATTGTAGACGGTACTATATTACCAGTAGCAAATGTAAACAGAGCAAGAACTCAAAAGATAAAGAGATTCAAAGGTAAGCTATTTTGGGTAAAGAGAAATAGAAATCTCTATAGCGAGCATTACAAACAAAAAGTAGCTTTTGAAGAGCTTTACTACGGAGTGCTTGTAATGGTGCTTTGCGATACAAATGGTATTGTCTATGATGTTTGGTTTCATCCAGCAAGTTATCATGAGGTTAAATCCTTTAGGTTAAGAACTAGAACAAGCCTATGGTTTAAAAAGCTTATCAATCTTTTTGAGGTTATAGGGGACAAGGGGTATAAAGGATGTGAAAATGTTTATGTTTGTAAGAATAAAGAGGAAAGAGCTCAAAGACAGGTTATAGAAGGAGTATTTTCAAGTCTTAAACAATTTAATAC
>NZ_JBMFIW010000068.1:0-586 GCF_049974385.1 Caldisphaera sp.
TGCCAGCTACTGTATAACGAAATTCTTCATCTTCTTTAAGTAATCTCAAAAATTCTTCTTTAATTGCCATTGTTCCCCATTTAAATATTATCAAAAAAGCTTATAAACTTGAGCTAAAATCATTATACGTAAATTAGTTAATAAATATGCTTCAACTTATAATATTAACATGCAAATAAGCTAGCCTATTATGATTTAGAAATAATATTCTTTATAGGAGCTATTCATAACTAATTTAATGCTTTATTTTTAACATTTTAAGAATTAATAGATATATTCAAATATTATCCCAAACATTCAAAGGTAAATCGTGTCCGTGAGATTTCACATTACCTATAGCAAAAGAAACAACAAATCTCAACTTTTCTATAAAAAAGTAAACGTTTGAATTTTAAATAATTTAAAATAATTGTGAAAAATTTAAAGAATTATCCCTAGTATTAAAGAATAGAAAATGTTATACATTGGTAATATAAAAACAAGGACATAATATGATCTTTTATTAGTTTAGGGGTTTGGGCTTCATTGAATTTTCATGAATTTATATCTAATTCTCAGCCCTTGGGCTTCACCAGGGTCACGGGAT
>NZ_JBMFIW010000069.1:0-586 GCF_049974385.1 Caldisphaera sp.
CTATATACCCACTACCATCTAATGCCTTGGCATTAAAACAAGTATTAGTTTCTTGCATAGATTGATTTATCTTTAACATCAAGAATTCGACAATCTTTTATATCAAAAATAAACTGAATATTATGCTATACATAAAGTTTTGATATCTTTCCATTTACTTCGATCATAATTAAGTTTAGGACATCAAATACATTGGCAAACTTACAGCATTGCAAGGAATTAAATTGATTGCATTATTTTGCTATAATTTTATATTTATTTTTGTCTTAGATTAGAACAATTAGTTTATCAATAACATCTAAATTTATTGAACTTGACTCTGACGATATTAGCCTTGCGATACTTCCCAAAAATATATTATTTCCTTCTACTTCTATATTTATTGTTATTAGTTACTACTTTAACTTTTCTTATTATAGCTAAATTCTAATAATACAGTAAACCAATTTTTGTAAGCTTTTATGCCTTTTTATTATTTTTCTCAACATTTTAATATCATTTAAGGTATCGTTTACCATAAATTTTCCTACATAACAATAGATTTTCTAATTTTAATTATTGTAATAATATCATTTAAACTTTCTTT
>NZ_JBMFIW010000070.1:0-571 GCF_049974385.1 Caldisphaera sp.
CCTCTATCTTGCCTTCTTTTTTACCATACTGAATAGCATCTTCAAACAGGTTTCTCATTTCTTCACCTCCTGATTGTATCTCTGATAATATACTTCTAAATGTTTCCAAGTCAACGTCTGTATTCTTGTAAACCTCTATTAAGAAGTATCTCATGAAATATCTTCTGTCTTTAAGTATGTAAGCGATTCTTTCTAAGCCACGCCCAATTGGAATTTCTCCTGATGTTATTTTCATAAGTATTGCATATGCGTATAGCTCTATATCTTTTCTTATGGCCTCTACTTTCTCTGGGTCCATCTCCTTTGGAGTTTTGAGAGTATAAGATAGGTTGAAAAGGTAATTTTTTATCTCTTCATCAATAGGAAGGTCTTTAGTAGTAGAGGTTGGTATATTCCATTCTTCTTTGCCTACATACAACACTATAGGGACAATATTGGGAAAGTCTTTGTTTTCTCTATAGGCTTCTTCGTATTTAGCGTAGATGTAAGATAGCAGCTGAAGGAATATGCCTTTATCTGGGTTTGATTTGTGCTCTACGATAAAGTAGAGCTCTATTTTCTTATCTGTGCC
>NZ_JBMFIW010000071.1:0-550 GCF_049974385.1 Caldisphaera sp.
CGTATCAATAATTAAATCATATTGATCTTTAATTTTTTTATAATTATTCTTATTAAAAATTTTTCTAGATATCGCTACTCTTCTTAATCTTATTGATCTGTTGTTTGTTAGATTAGCTAAATAGTTGGAAGTTTTTGATATTATTTTTATTATTTTTATATTAGTTAAGTCATATCCCAAAATAGATTTGATTTTTTCTTTATCAACATCAGTTCCTGTAATAATGGTTACATCGTAACCATCTTTTATCATAGAGTTAACAGCTGTTAAGACTAATTTTTCTCCTCCCCCTATTACATCAAATAGAGCATGAATTACAGCAACTTTTGCTTTCAAATTTTTCACTCCTGTATTAGTTAATTAATAATTACTTTTTAAATTTTATAACATTTATAAAACAAATTACAGCATTTAAATAAAATTTTATTTTTAGAATAAAATTTAATTAGAAAATTAATCTATAATCTTTTTAACGAAAAGTTTTAAATGGATGATTTATTATAGCATTATTATAAAAGAAATCTATAGACTTCCTTACTAAATATTATAG
>NZ_JBMFIW010000072.1:0-541 GCF_049974385.1 Caldisphaera sp.
TATGTAGTCTGCATTTTCAAATAGAAAATATATTATTTGAATATTCAAGTAGTGATAAGGCTTGGCAGACAATATAACAGAAAATATATTTGCATTATGTCCGGTTCGATGCAAATAACCTTCATTTGCAGACTTACATACTGATTTAAAGTATGTTTTTAAAGTATTGACTTTTTAAAGAATTTCGTTTAACATTGTGTTGTAAATTTTTACGGGTTCTGTCTGAACTATGTGGGATATAAAGTATTTCGCCAACGTCCCTGGCGGTTATAAGGTCATTTAGTTCTGTCTGAACTATGTGGGATATAAAGGTTATTCATTCGTTTGTTGTGATGAAAAACTGGAAAATCTGACCCGCTCTATAGGGTGTTTTGACTGTATATGTGGAGTAAATTTTTTCTAAACTATTTGGGATATATAGGCTTGCTCTGAGATTCTCTGTCTGAAATGTTTGCTATTAAAGGTTTCTGATTCTCTTTATCTAAAATATCTTAACTTTTAATCTTTTTATCTTTTGATTTCTTCATCTATACTTTGGTTT
>NZ_JBMFIW010000073.1:0-540 GCF_049974385.1 Caldisphaera sp.
ACCTCCCCATTCCAGTAATCACTTGTTACTATTTTGAACAGAAGATTGATTAGGCTCCTTCTTAAGGCTCTTTTCCTTAGGAACTAGAATTGGAGGACCACCACCACCAGAAGGAGAAACCAGCGACGGATTTTTCGACTTTCTATTTTTCTTAGAAGACTTCTTATCTCGTTGTTCAGATTGTTGATCTACTGGTTGTTGTTTCTCCTTATCTAACTCTTTTTTAATCCTTTTTAACTATTTTTTAGGTTAACTAAAATTCTAAAACCCAAGAGATAACAAATTGAAAACAGTAAAAAGAATTTAGATTAGCCAAAACACATAAGAACCTTTTAAGATAAGGACTTTTTAAGATTAGTTAACCCAGATTTTTGTTTTTAACTATTTTCTAGGTTAACTAAAATTTTGAAAACAATAAAAAGAACTTAGACTAGCCAAAACACATAAGAACCTTTTAAGACAAGGACTTTTTAAAAACAGTTAACCCAGATTTTCATTTTTTACTACTTTCTAAGTTAACTAAAAATTTTAGGCCTTAGG
>NZ_JBMFIW010000074.1:0-535 GCF_049974385.1 Caldisphaera sp.
TTTTCTTTTCTCAAGTTGCGCAATCCATTATAAATAGATTTATATGCCATATCAATGTCATTTGAAAGGGCTAATGTATCCAAAATATTATATTCTTTTTCTTCTACAAATTTTGATAAAGCATTAACCAAGTTTTCAAAAAGATTACTGGTCTTGATTTTTTCCTTATTTTCAGAAACATCTGATTTACTCAAAAAATCACCCTATTATATTTTCTAGATGAAAGGTTGTATATCAAAGGTTATATATTTAATGCTGATTCTATTCATAATATTTAAAAGTAAATATTCTTATAAAAATTTAATATATCATAAGTATATAATTAAGTTTAGTTTTTGAATTTTCTCTATAAATATTTTGGTTTATTAAAAAATCGTTACCTAATTCTTACATAAATTTTCTTAATGTCTAGTTTTACCCTATTGATTGCAACTTAGCATTCAAATCAATATAAAATTGATTCAATTTTTCAATTCAAAAATATATAACCTTTGGAAAATTATATTCTATTGGTAATAGAGATGCTTACAAAAAT
>NZ_JBMFIW010000075.1:0-520 GCF_049974385.1 Caldisphaera sp.
TTGTAAGTCTCTTCATCAGCTCTAAATGCAATAAGCTTACCCGCTATTGTTATCACCTCGTTATCATATAGTTAACAAGAATATATATTCTTAATTCTTAATCTCGAGAATATCAAGGCTTCTTAGTGTTAACAAGCGTTAACTGTAATTATCATATGATAACATCCTGATAACGTAATGTTAACATATATTGGTAATATTGTATTCTTTTTTAAACCACACTTAAGAAATAGTACAATTACCTTCAGAATTTATTAAGGAGCTTGGGAGCTTTCTCTTCATATATCTTCTTCATTTCTATATCTGAAATTATGAAATAGCGCTGCTGGAGTATTTTAAATTGCCCTGGACTCATCCTCTCTTGTAACACATTTATAATAAAAGGAGATACTCTGGCTTTAGCCATGTAAGAGGCGAAGAAGCTCCTCAAATTGTATAGCCTAAATTCTTTTCCTATCCTCCTCATTCCTTCCTTTATTTCACTCCTTAAATCGGCTAATTGGAATGGGAAGAACTTTAG
>NZ_JBMFIW010000076.1:0-505 GCF_049974385.1 Caldisphaera sp.
GTTTTTTCTAATGGAAATGAGACCAACCTTTTGAAATCACTTAATATTGAACTGTTAAATGGAAGATACGGGGTTTTGGTAAGTAATAATTTAAACGTAAGCTTAAACGATACAATAAACCTTTGTTTTTCTAATTCATGCAATACATATCACGTAACAGGCATAATTAGTTCGCCATATAATTTAAACATAATAATTTTACCCAATTTGAATACAAATAAAATAGAAGTGAAAAATGGAATTCAATACATTTTAGGATCAACTAAATTAACTTTAAATAATTTATCTTTGATTTTATCTATTATATTGATTTCTCTTTCCTTACCAGCTATTTATTTCTCAAACAAAAAGATGTATAATAGTATAAATGATGCAATAAGTTATCTGAAAAATATGGGATCTTCCAAAAAAGATATAAAAACAGGCTATATAATTTCATTGCTAATTATATCAGTCATATTTGTATTATATGGTTTTTCTCTAGGTGTTGTTATATATCAATTAG
>NZ_JBMFIW010000077.1:0-504 GCF_049974385.1 Caldisphaera sp.
AACTTCTATTTATACTGAATAGAATATCTCTTGAAAATATATCTTCCATTGCATTGAAAGACCCTTTAACTGGACTGTTAAACAGATATACTTTGGATTTTGTATTAGACACAGAAATAAGTAAAGCTAAAAGATACGGTTATACAATTTCACTCATAATTATGGATTTAGACAACTTTAAAAGAGTAAACGATACTTATGGACATCTTGTAGGAGATAAAGTTTTAGTTCATTTTGCAAAAATAGTTAAATCTGTTGTAAGAAATTCAGACTATGCTTTTAGATATGGAGGGGAGGAATTCTTAATTCTACTTCCATATACAGATTTAAAAAATGCTAAAGTTGTTGCAGAAAGAATTAGAGAAAAAGTCGAAAAACACAAATTTCCAATGATAGGAAAGGTGACTGTAAGTTGTGGTATAGCTGAAGTGAAAAATTTTGATAATCCTGGGATGCTCGTACAAAAAGGTAATGCATCAGAAATTTATGATAATCCAATAAATG
>NZ_JBMFIW010000078.1:0-503 GCF_049974385.1 Caldisphaera sp.
CTAGGATTTGAATCCGTCGCACCTGATAATGTTCCACGCACGGCTCTCAGCAACACAGCTAGGCATTATTAAATTACAGCTAAAGGCATTTATTCTGCTGAATTTGCCGCTGGGCTATCGGGCTTGCCTTGGGCTAAAGCTTAGAAGTGTTTAAGCTTGATATGCCTTTACAAGAGCGAAACAGAAGGGCTCGGTTGGCGTTACGACAAGCCTTCAAGCATGCAGGCCGGGCTGTGGGGTGACCCCCTCTCCGCCCTGAAGGGCAATGGTTCCCGAGGTCTCGAAGGTTACTCCCCTTTAACTGGAGTTACTTCGTTAAGAAAAATAAAGATCGAGTGGCTTATAAAACGTTTGTTATTGTTTCAATTTTTATCTCTGCCGTTCATGGCGAAGCTTTCTGCCTTTATAAAAAAGCGGAGTCGAGGCTACCACGGTAGTCGTACTTCGTCCAGGGCTCGAAGCCGGACTCGTTGATCCACCTTACAACGCGTTCAATGTCTTCT
>NZ_JBMFIW010000079.1:0-503 GCF_049974385.1 Caldisphaera sp.
CATTTTCCATCAGCAAAATCATAGTTTATAAACTTTCAATTCCATTCTATGGATTCGATGAGTGAACTTGCTAAAAGGCATGGAAATTACGTATATCTTTCAATTCCATTCTATGGATTCCAATATAATAAATGTTATTTTTATTGCGTTAACAAGAAATTCTTTCAATTCCATTCTATGGATTCATATAAATATATAAAGTAAATATATATATCAAAGGAAAACTTTCAATTCCATTCTATGGATTCATAAACTTTGACGTATTCGTTATATGAATGAGCTAAAAATAGCTTTCAATTCCATTCTATGGATTCTGATAATTTTCTTTTATTTCTTATTGCGTTCTGCACGATAACGCTTTCAATTCCATTCTATGGATTCTCATAATACTTATCTACTAAATCCTCGATTATCTTATTAATCTTTCAATTCCATTCTATGGATTCAAGAAAATAAAAATTGCCACACCAAACGGTGCGGTAGCTTTCAATTCCATTCTATGG